>NZ_CAWNTB010000137.1:0-36172 GCF_963877065.1 Vibrio sp. V01_P9A10T6 | reverse complement strand
ACGAGAATATCGAAGCTAAATTGCGAGTGCTGTTAGAGCACTGGTTAGGTTGGAATCATTCATTCCAAGGCAGTTGTATGTTTTTAGATGCGTGGAAAGATGCCGCAACTTGTGATTGTGCAATTCAAAAAGTACTTAAAAAAACCATCGCGACTTGGATTCATTACTTGCAAATTCAAATTCAAAAAGGGGTTGATAGCGCACAGTTTCATCCGAAATTGGATGTAAAGCAGGCTGCTTATGAGTTGTATGGACTCTATTTAAGTGCTCATTTGTTCTACTCGATCTACGGCCAAATGGAAAGTTATCAACATTTTTGGAAAGGCGTGGGCGATTTAATGTCTCGATGGCGAAATATAGTGAAGCAGCAATGTTAGCTAATTCTCGCTTTTCACAGCGAGAAGAACGAGCCTGCAACAGCGAAAATGCACTTTTATTTAACTAAATCAAATTGTTAACAAAATCAAAATTTTTTAATTAGAAATAGTACGAACGTTCTATTTTATCGAGAGGAAGGGCAACTCAGTGAGTGAAAAAATCTATTTCAGCACCTCAAACACATTCAGTGTGAAACGTACATTGGTCAATATGAGCACTCGTCTTCATCACACGCTCGCACCGTCACATGCCAAAAAATTTGCACGAAATGTATTGTTGACTCCGGCAAGAAGTAAGCCTCAAAACCAGCCGCCAATTGGCCTGAAAACTGGCCGTGTAATGTGCGTTGAAGGGGCTCTGACGACTTATCAACTCGGAAGTGGTCCCATTTGGTTATTGACTCATGGTTGGTCTGGCACGGCAAGTCAGTTTTATCCACTGATGGAGCATATTGCGGCACGTGGTTATACGGCATTAGCTTATGATCACCCAGCACATGGTCAAAGCGAGGGCGTGTATGGTCACATTCCTGCGTTTGTTGGAGGGTTGGAAGCGATACTCGATAGTATTGACAATGTTGCTGGTATCGTTGGACACAGTATGGGGACGGCCGCCGCATTAGAGTGCCGACATCATAAAATTGAGCATTGTCCCATGCTATTGGTTGCGCCCGTGCTGGATTATTTGGATAACTTATTCAGCAGTGTGGCAAGGTCTGGCTATTCGATGCGCTTATTTGAGGCCGTTGTTGCGGAAGTTGCCGATCAATATCGTTATCCCATTCAATCTATCGATCCTTACCATAAGCTTGCTCAGCGTCAATCTCGCAGCGTCATTGTTCACGATGAGAATGACAAGTTCACCAAATATTCTGTTTCAAAGCGAGCGGCAGAAGAAATCGAGAAAGTGTCACTTATTACCACCCAAAACCAAGGACATGGACGTGTGATGAAAGGTGAACAAGTTAAGTCCGGATTTGATTTGTTGGCAGGAATACCATGCTAAGGTGTTCGTTTTAAGTTAATTTGAAGCCGTAATTTGATGGGCGTAATTTAACCAATAGTTTTCCATTTATTTCAAAGTGTTAAATTGTTAACCATAGTCTTGATAAGGTTAACAATTTCGCAATAATTATTATCTCCTTGTTTGAATATGTGTGATCATATTGTTGCCAGTAGGCCCTCATAAGGAAAAATAATAATGAATAGAAACGATAGTGTCCCTTTACCCTCCAACACCCGAGAATGGTTTTTTAACCGCAACAGCCTTATCATCCTAGCCGATATTGTCCTGTTTTTTGTCCTGTACAATGCCTTGCCTGTTGATTCTAATGTCGCTTTGGGCATTAGTATGCTGGCATTTATTGCTGTGCTGTGGTTAACGGAAGCTTTACACGTCACAGTCACGGCCATTCTTGTGCCTATCATGGCCATCGTTTTTGGTGTTTTTAACACCCAAACGGCGCTCAATAACTTTGCTAACTCGATTATCTTCCTATTTTTAGGTGGATTCGCATTGGCTGCTGCTATGCATCGGCAGGGGCTGGATAAAGTTATTGCCGATAAAGTTCTTATCATGGCGCGCGGGAAAATGAGCGTTGCGGTATTCATGTTGTTTGGTGTGACTGCCGCGCTTTCAATGTGGATCAGTAACACCGCCACCGCTGCGATGATGCTACCGCTTGTGCTTGGAGTGCTCAGCAAAGTGGATAAAGACCGTGGTCATTCGACCTATGTTTTTGTGCTGTTAGGTATTGCTTACAGCGCCAGCATTGGTGGTATCGCAACCATCGTAGGAAGCCCTCCTAACGCGATTGCCGCGGCTGAGGTTGGTCTTTCATTTACAGATTGGATGAAATTTGGTGCTCCAACGGCGGCGATTATGCTGCCCATTGCGATTACTATTTTATATTTCGCATTAAAACCGGATCTTAATGGAGAGTTCGAGCTCAATTATGAACCTGTTACTTGGGATAAAGGTAAAGTCGTCACGCTTGGTATTTTCGCATTAACGGTTTTTTGTTGGATATTTAGCAAACCAGTCAATGCCATGCTGGGTGGTTTTGCGAGCTTTGATACTCTGGTTGCGCTGGGTGCGATTGTTTTGGTCAATTTTGCCCGAGTGGTGCACTGGAAAGATGTAGAAAAAACGGCAGATTGGGGGGTATTACTGCTGTTTGGTGGCGGTATTTGCTTGAGCAACGTACTTAAGCAAACGGGAACCAGCGTTTTCCTAGCCAATGAACTAAGTGCCCTGATCTCTCATTTAGGTCTGTTCTTTATTGTATTCGTGATTGCTGTTTTCGTGGTGTTCCTAACGGAATTCGCGAGTAATACAGCCAGTGCAGCGCTGCTTATTCCGGTGTTTGCCAGTGTTGCTGAAGCCTTTGGTATCTCACCCGTGATTCTATCTGTATTGATTGCTATTGCGGCTTCTTGTGCATTTATGTTGCCCGTTGCGACGCCACCCAATGCGATTGTGTTTGCCTCTGGACACATTAAGCAAAGTGAGATGATGCGAGTGGGTATGATGTTAAATATTGCTTGTATTGGCTTGCTGACCATGATTGCGATGCTGTTCTGGTAAGCTAAGCACAAACTACTTCAATACTAATGAGCTCTCAATTCAGAGAGCTCATATTGAGATGTTATTACTGTTGGTTAACGAATTCTTTAAAGCGTGCTTTCGTTTTCTCATCAGCCTTGTTGTACCAAAAATGCAGCATTTCTTCGGCGGCGTTTTGTACATTTCCTGACTGAGCTAGTTCATTTTGCAGCATAGCAACATCCGTCATTCCAATAGCCGCAATACCCCCTGCGCGATTATAGTCATTTGCTTCACGGATATAGTCACGGCCTACTTGATACCCTTCTTTAAGAAGGCGATCTTGCTTTATCTCTAGTGTTTGGCCTGCTTGGTCAATCAGTGACCATTGCATTGTTTTAATCTCTTTCTCTGCTCGATGTGCATCACGGTATTCAGGCATGGCAAAATTCAGTTTTGCATCCTTTGCGGTGAATGTGGCAATGACTGCATCGCTTTCGATAATCACGCGGTCATTCCCTTGCGTAAAATAAGGCGCGTATTTGAAGACGATTTGTTGTTCACCATCGGCCAGCTCAAGGCTTTTCGCTGAGGAAAATAGGCTGCCAGAAGTTTCGGGCTTCTGACCATTCACCGCTAATAAGTTAATGGTGTCTGGAATTTCAAGAGTGATATTAGCCAATACAGAGGTACTAAAGATCATGGTTAATGTACATAAAGCCGGTTTAATTAGGTTCATTATTTTATCCTTGCAAGCAATAGAGTAGAGGTTGCCGATAGTTGGTTGTAAAAGCAAGTTCTCAACGGCATAAGTGACTAATTTTCATTGAAATGTAACATCTTTAGTGCGAGGCATGCGTCATGCATTCGTCAATATTATCAGATCGTTAGTCACGTGATAATGTCATTCTCTTAATTTTAAATTATGCCATTCAGTCTTCTTCAAAGGCCTTAATTAGCGTAAAAAATTAAACTTACCTGCTTTGCTTTGTCAAAATTCTGAATTCCTGACTCAGAATTGCTTTTAAGATGTAACACGGTGAATCCCCATAACAAAATTTTAACGATGACTCGAAAAGCGTTTTTATTTTTTTGCTAAAAAAAATAAGTCTTGTAAATACTGAAATGGATGTTCTTCAATGCCTTATCAGAAGAGCAGCTTGCTTAAATGTAAGTGAAACATTCAGAAATGAGAGATATAGGTATGAATCGTATTACTTTGTGCGCCGCAAGTATTGCAATGGCTCTTTCGGGCACGGCAATGGCAGCACCAGCAACCCCTAGCGTCGATGTCTATGGGTCGAATAATCTACAGTTTTCTAAAGTTGAATTAGCCATGGAAAGCACGGCTGGTTATAACCAAATGGTCAAATATTATGACCAAGCGCCGATTGCCGTTAAGTTTAACCAATGGAGTGGTACAACGGGCAACACGTATAAAATCTATTTTGATGGCGCACAGGTCGCGACAGGCCCAATCACTGGCAGCCAAACCACCGCAAACTTCAGTTATGCACAAGGTGGTGTTTACCAAATGACAATCGAAGCTTGCGACGCGACAGGTTGCAGCAAAAGTGCACCCGTTGAGATAACAATTGCCGATACCGATGGCTCACATCTCAAACCTTTGGTGATGAATATTGATCCCAATAACAAGACTTACACGACCGATAAAGATACGGTGGTTGGAACCTACTTTGTTGAGTGGGGCATCTATGACCGGAAATATACGGTAGATAACATCCCGGCTGATAATCTGACGCATATTCTATACGGCTTCATTCCAATTTGTGGCCCTAACGAATCATTGAAATCCGTTGGTGGAAACAGCTACAACGCGTTGATGACCGCATGTAATGGGGTGAATGATTACGAAGTGGTGATCCATGACCCTTGGGCGGCCTATCAAAAGAGTTTCCCGCAAGCGGGTCACCAATACAGCTCTCCGATCAAGGGCAACTATGCCATGTTGATGGCGCTCAAACAGCGTAATCCAGACCTCAAGATCCTTCCTTCTATTGGTGGTTGGACACTCTCTGACCCATTTTTTGATTTTACCAACAAGGCCAATCGCGATACTTTTGTTGCTTCAGTGAAGAAATTCCTAACCACTTGGAAATTCTACGACGGTGTTGATATCGACTGGGAATATCCTGGAGGAGGTGGTCAAGCAGCGGATCGCGGTGACCCAGTCAATGATGGCCCTGCGTACATTGCGTTAATGCGTGAACTGCGTGCCATGCTTGATGAATTGCAATCGGAAACTGGTCGTACTTATGAGCTCACGTCAGCAATTGGTGTTGGTCATGACAAGATTGAAGATGTTAATTATGGCGAAGCCATTCAATATATGGATTACATCTTTGCCATGACTTATGACTTTTATGGCGGTTGGAATAACGTATTAGGCCACCAAACCGCGCTTTACTGCGGATCATTCATGCGCCCTGGTCAGTGTGATGGGAAAGGAGTAGATGAAAATGGCGAACCTTATAAAGGCCCAGCTTATACGGCGGATAACGGTATCCAGTTACTGCTAGCACAGGGTGTCCCTGCTAATAAGTTAGTCTTAGGTGCGGCTATGTATGGCCGTGGCTGGGAAGGGGTGATGCCGGCTTCATTAAGTGATCCAACCGATCCGATGACAGGGGTAGGTAACGGAAAATTGAAAGGCACTTCCGCGCAAGGCGTGTGGGAAGCGGGTGTGATTGACTATAAAGGCATCAAATCATTCATGTTAGGGGCTAATAATACCGGTATTAATGGCTTTGAATATGGATACGATGCACAAGCTGAAGCACCTTGGGTTTGGAATCGTACAACGGGCCAACTGGTTACTTTTGACGATAACCGTTCAATCAAAGCCAAGGGCGCCTATGCTCGAAACCTTGGTTTGGCCGGGTTGTTCTCTTGGGAGATTGACGCTGATAATGGTGACATCCTAAATGCGATGCATGAAAGCTTAGCAGGAGGAGGTACTACCCCCCCCGCGAACCGCGTGCCCACTGCAAATGCAGGTGTTGATCAATCGGTGGTTGGTCCGGTGAGTGTTGTTCTTGATGGCGGTGCATCAAAAGACAGTGATGGCACTATTGTCAGTTACCTGTGGCAACAAACAACGGGTACGACAGTGAGTTTAGCAAACGCTAATACGGCACAAGCCAGTTTTGATGCGGCCGAAGTCACACAAGTACAAACATTGACGTTCAAGTTGACGGTCACAGACAACAAAGGCGCAACAGCTTCTGATGTCGTGACTGTAACGCTCAAACCTAAAGCAACTGAGCCTGTGAACACGCCACCAGTGGCGGTGATTGCCGCGCCAAGCAATGCCAGTGCTGGTGAGGTTGTGGTGGTGGACGCTTCCGCTTCAAGTGACGTCGATCAAGACACCTTAACTTTCGTATGGGATGTACCTGCAGGCCTAAATGCAACCATTCAAGGTGCGAGTGTTTCGTTTGTTGCTCCTGAGTATACACAAGACACCACGCTAAGCTTCACTGTAACTGTCAGTGATGGTAAAGCGGCGGCCTCTGCAAGTGCATCGGTTATCGTGGCGAAGAAAGATTCTGGTGGTGGTGACACTTGCAGCAACTTGTGGGATAAATCAGCGGTTTATACTGGCGGTCAACAAGTTTCTTGGGCTGGTAAAGTATGGGAAGCCAAGTGGTGGACAACTGGCGAAAACCCATCGACTACTGGTGTGTGGGGAGTATGGAAAGAGATTGGCCCTGCGAGTTGCCCAACAAGCTGATTGCTTTAATAAACCAGCTACCTCAATGAGCTAACGGGTTTAATAAACTTTTTATTGCAAACAATGACTTCAAGCCTCGTTCTCACACGAGGCTTTTTTGTGCGTTTTTCTATGTTTTTTCATTCATGACTTGCAATTCAATATTTTTGCTTTAGTGTTATATATGTGTATAACACTATATCGGTATAAAATTGTGACAGATTGGCAAGATAACCAACCCATATTCCGTCAGCTAGCCGACAAAATTACCGAGCAGATCCTACAAGGTATTTGGCTAGAAGATAGTGCGTTGCCTTCGGTAAGAACCGTTTCGGCAGATATGAAAATCAATCACTTAACTGTCATGAAAGGCTATCAACTGCTTGTTGACGAAGGCATTGTTGAAAAAAGACGAGGTCAAGGTATGTATGTCGCGAAAGGAGCGCTAGCGCAATTACAGGCGAAACAAAAGCAGCACTTTTTAGAGCAACAGATCCCAGAAATTGCACAAACACTCAAGCTATTGGCGATGCCGCTTGAGGATTTTATCAACCAACTACAACAGCATATTGAAGGTGACCAATGAATCCATTAGTCGAAGTCAACGGTGTATCTAAACAGTACGCAAAGCATGCCGAGTCGGAAGCTCTGCAGAATGTGAGCTTTAAGCTCTACGCAGGACAGGTGCTCGGTTTGCTCGGACATAATGGTGCGGGCAAGTCGACCTTAATTAAGTCGTTGCTCGGTGCTCACCATTATCAAGGTGACATTTTGATCCAAGGCTTAAATCCGATTACGGAACATGCGCAAGTGATGGCGCATCTTTCCTACATTTCAGACGTCAATGTGTTGCCAGATTGGATGACGGTTAAACAAATTTTGCGTTATACGTCAGGCGTGCATCCCAGTTTCTCGTTAGACAAGGCCACGCAAGTCCTTGCACAAACCAACATTCGTTTATCAAGTAAAATTCGTACCTTATCAAAAGGGATGAAAGTACAACTGCATTTAGCCATTGTGATTGCCACCGATACCAAAGTGCTGATTTTGGATGAGCCAACTCTTGGTTTGGACCTAATCTACCGTGATACCTTCTATCGTCACTTACTCGAATGGTTTCATGATGGTGAGCGTGCCTTGATTATTGCTAGTCATGAAGTCTCGGAAATTGAGCATTTGCTAACGGATGTGCTGATCTTGAAGCAAGGTAAGGTCGTGCTGCAAGACTCAATGGAGGCGATTACACAAGGGTATTTTGTTCTAGAGGCCAGTAACGCACATCAAGACGTTATCCAAACCTATTGTCCTTTGGCATCTCAGCCAAGCTTGGGAACAACAAAGTGGTTGTTGACTTCAGAACACCGTCAAGCCGTTGAAGGGCTTGGTTCTATTTACAGTGTAAAACTTGCTGAACTATTTCTTGCCTTGCAGAAGGAGAACGCATAATGCACCCCAGTATTTATATGCTTGAAAAAGAGCTGATTGAAAACAAAAATGTTACGCGTATTCCTTTATTTCTATTGGTATGCGGAACCCTATTGTTCATCAGTTTGTTAATGAACAATACACTGCAACACAACCTGTTTTTTGAGATGGAATTTGGTGGCGACATCAGTGATGTCCATATCGAATTTGTGGATGATTTCAACACCTTTATCATCATGCTTGTTGGTTTTATTTCGCTAATGCTCAGTTCACTCTATTTCCCCAGAACATTCCGCAAGGAGCGTAAAGAGGGAAGCTCGATGTTCTGGCGCAGCATGCCAGTGACGAACAATATGACCCACATAGTGAAACTGGGGTTTGGCTTATTTGTAATTCCTGTGGTCTGTTCCGTGTTAGTCATTTGTGCGGACGCTCTGCTGTGGGGGCTTAACTTAGCGACAGAAAACCGTTTAGCCCTACTATTTGAACAACGTTCTCTAGGATATGCCGTTCAACACTGGTTGAATTACCTCAGTATCATGTGGGTGATTGCTGTGACGATGCTGCCATTAGCCTGCTTTACTTTAGTTATTTCACAGATATTTAATTCGCCGATCCTTGTGATGTTCGTGGGCGGTTTCGTGCTTAAATGGATCTCGATTGTTATGCTGAATTCTGACATTGTAGGGGAGTTTTACCACGCGATTTTCAACTTGCCGTTGCAGTTAATGACTTCTTCAAACATGTTCACGGCTTTTGAAGGTGCTGGTTGGGGTAATTTATTTGTGTATATCATGATTGGTATCGCCAGTTACTGGATTAGCCACAAGCTCTATAGTACTGATGAACTTTCATTGAAGTCACTGTTGACCCGATAAGTTTCTGGTTAATTGTGGTCAAAAAGAGAGCGTTTGTTCTCTTTTTTTTCGCCTATTTCCTGCGGTTACTATGGTGAGGATAGAAAAGGTTAGACCAGAAAAATTCACTCAAAATTAGAAGTTAGTTCCAAAGTGATGAGTAATCAACTCTCTGACTCACATGATATAAATGTGTTAAATGCACTATGCTATTTTGTAATCCTTTGTGAGCAATGACAAAGACGTGGACCGCTTCAAGTTTTATTTCGAGGCTTGAAATTATAATGTCCAATTGATCGAGAATTCTATCGGTTTGAGTTAAATTACTATTACAAATAGGTCTACCTATGTTTAAAAAAATGTCGTTAAAAAACAAACTGGCGATTTCAGCCAGCGCTGCCATTATTCTTGGGGGATTACTCGTTGAAGCATTGTCGTATCGAGCTGCACTGGAGCGATTAGATATTGATGTTGAACAACGATTACAAAGTACCACCGCTTCTTATAACCAGTATGTGACGGACTGGTTACTGTCGAAAGAGCGTGCTTTAACCTCGCTGTCGCAAGATGCCGAGAAACAAGCCATCGTGACACATTTAAAACAAGTTCGAGATTCTGCAGCGTTTGACAACGTATTTCTTGCTTACCCCGACGGTTCGCAAAACAACGCTAATGGTGTTATCTTGCCGCCGGGGAACGATGATCCGCGCAAATGGGGCTGGTATACAAACGCTAAAGCAAACCCATCAAAAGTGTTTATGGATAACCCAACCGTTGCTGCGGCAACGGGCGCTAATGTGGTTTCATTAGGTAAGGCACTGAATTTAAATGGCCAACAAGTCGTTTTAGGCGCCGACGTAGAAATTACTGACATCCTCAACAGCATGAAGCAAGTTATTTTGCCGGGTGAGGGGTATATGTTTATTGCTAACGATAAAGGCAATATTTTTACCCATAGTGATACTAAGCTGCTCAATAAAAGTGTTTCTGATCTAGGTTTAAATTTCGCTGATATCCGCCAAGCGATTGCGAAAAGCAGCGATTTATTGGTGGATATTCGAGGTGAGGAGTATGTTCTCTACGCCCGAAGCATCAATGGAACGAATCTCAGTACTGTTGTGGTCATCAATCACGATTCGCTCATCGCACCTTTATCTGAAGCTACTTTCAGCCAGCTCATTGTTACTGCCGTTGTGGTCATACTCTGTACTCTGCTGTTCAACTTATTGTGTAATATTTTGTTCCGTCCTTTGAATAATGTTTCTCAAGCGTTGGCACAAATTGCAAACGGTAGTGGTGACTTAACCCAACGTATTGAAGTAGAGAACAGCGATGAAGTAGGTGAATTGGCCAGAAACTTCAATACCTTTGTGGAAAGCTTACAACAACTTATTGGCCATATTCGTCACCAGTCTCATCAATTGGAAGCGCAATCAGAACATGGCGCGCATCGCGCTAATCAATCGGCATCAGAGCTTAGTCACCAGCAGCAAGAAATTGTGATGGTCGCTACTGCGGTCACTGAAATGGCGTCGGCAACGCAAGAGATAGCCTCTCACGCAGAGCAAACGGCAAAAGCGGCGCAAGACTCGGCAACCAGCACCAACAATGGACATGCCTTGGTGATTCATACCAAAGGCTCGATCAATAACTTGGCAAAATCAGTGAGTGAGGCCAGTGGCGTGATTGCCGCACTAAACCAACACGCGCAAGAGATTTCGACCGTACTGGCAACCATTCAAGGCATTGCAGAACAAACCAACTTACTTGCGCTGAATGCGGCTATTGAAGCTGCGCGAGCCGGTGAGCAAGGCCGAGGTTTCGCCGTGGTAGCAGACGAAGTCCGTGTGCTTTCTCAGCGCACCCATACTTCTACCGAAGAGATAAAATCAACCATTGATACCCTGCAAGAAACCACTAAACGTGCGGTATCGTTGATGCAAAGCAGCTCAACGCTCGCTGAGAACTCAGTGGAAGATGCCGATAAAGCATCCGGTGCGCTTGAAGAAATTAAAGCAGCGGTTGCCTTGATCAGTGATATGGCGACGCAAATTGCGACGGCAGCCGAAGAGCAAACGCATGTGACTAGTGAAATTACACAAAATGTTACTTCTATCAAGGATGTGACGGAGCAACTGGTCATTGGTGCAGAAGATAGCTTGAGCCAATCCAATGAACTCAAGCAGCAAGCGGAAGAGCTGAGTGCAAAAGTGGCGACATTTAAATTAGCGTAACGGTTGTTTCTTTTTTATTCAAAAGGCTCTGCGGAGCCTTTTTTTGATCAGATTGTTATGTTTTCTCACTTAATGAGAAAGCAAGTCTGTTATTAATCTTAAATTCTCGATATATAAGAATCATAGTTGAGGCGTGGAATAAATGAGGCTAAAAAGAAAACATGAACGAAACGAAATTATCAGCCAGCCAAGTTAATGAAAAGTCACTGCAATTATTGATGCAAGTGGCGGTAAATGAAGAGCCAGTATCAGCGAAAACCTTGAGCGAACAATTGCAAGTTCCGCTGAGTAGTTTGTACCGACATCTGAAGATTTTGAAAGAGTGGAACTTGATCGAAGAGAGCCCACACGACAAAACGTTGATCATCGGTTCGGCGGCTCTACTTTTAATGCGCAGTTATGAAACGAGTCAACACAATCTAGATGCAGTCGATGCGGTGTTAAGTCGATTACAGAAACAGACAGGCGAAATGGCGGCATACATGGTTCCGGTGGGATACCGAGCCTTGTGCGTTAGCCAAAAAGAAAGTATGCAGGCACTTCGATGCAGCTTCGTCCAGGGTCAAAGTCAACCCCTGCTTCGAGGTGCCTCATCTAAAGTGATGTTGGCGTATTTACCCGCTCCGCGCTGTGAAAAAATTCTTCGTTATTTTGGTGAAGACCACCAAATGGAAAAATGGCAGACAGAGTTGGAAAAAATACGTCGTAATGGGTACGCCGTGAGCACGTCAGAAATTGATCCTGGCGTTTCCGGAATTAGTGCCCCCGTAATGAAAGGGAGTAAGTTGATCGGCGCAATTTCAGTGATGGCTCCAGCCCATCGTGTTGAAAGCAACAAGCAGCGGATCATTTTACATGTATTACAGGCAGCAAGAGCGTTGCCACCAGAAAGGTAATTCATAATGCTAAGTTTATTCAAACGCTACCGTATGAGTCGTACACAGAGCCAACCCGCTTATCCATTCACGTTCATGACACTCTGTGAACAGATAAAGCCAATGTCTCAAGTAGAGTTTGAATTTGCTCAGCAGAGCCTTGAATTTGCATCAGATTGGCTCTATCAGCGTCAATCCACGCCTTGTTACTCTGATGCGGGACATATAGTCGTCAAAGATAAAAATGCCACCCGTTTTCAAGACACCTTGAGTCATCAATTAGCACTGAGCTCAGTGCCCGTCGTACTAGCGAATTGTCACGAAATGCTGCTCAATGCATTACCAGTGATGGCTTTTGAGAATGAAGAAGTTGGTATTGTGAGTATCGGACATCATTTTGAGCTGAAACAAACGCTGGACCTACAAGTTGGCTCTGCATTTCATTTTGCACTCTCTCGCTATAACAATACGCGCCTATTTTGTATTGGAATTGATGAAATGCATCAATCCAACCAAGTGTGGGAGTATGCAGAAGATTTAGGCTGTGATTGGTTAACGCTGAATGAGTGTGGTTTTCGTCATCGTAATCAACTAAAAAGCCAATTAGGTCACTACATCGAGCATTGTGATCAACTGATCGTGACGATTGATTTAGCCTCTTTAGTTCCGGGAGTGGGGGTTGATGAGAACAACGCGTTAGATAACCAAATGGTATTAAGAACGTTAAGGCAATGTGCACTTTCGGGCAAGGTAAAGCTTATCCAACTGGTGGGGGCGAAGGATAAATTGATTTATTCTAAGCAGACCAAAGAAATTTTAGATGAGCTATGTGCTTTATCGCCAGATGTGATCCACGCTGCGTAGTGACATATTGATTATCATATATACCAAACAAAAACCCCCAGTTGTCTGGGGTTTTTGTTTTATGGAACTCAACCATTTGAAGTATGCTAAGTGTGTTGTTCGGTTTTTAGTATTAGGTTAATGAGCACTAAACTTGCTGAGTGATAATGAAGTGGCTTGTGCTTTCTGGAAGAGCTCTTTACTACAATCGCTCATCACTTTGCTGTCATTAAGTAGTTCGAGTGAATGTTGATTAAGATTGCTCAGTTGCGTTAGCAAATCTTCAACATGTGACAGTTGCTCATCAGATGAATTGACCGCTAAGTGGTTGGCGTTATTCGCTTGATTAACATCCTTGATCGCTTGGCTGACTAACTCGTTACTACTTTCAATAGCTTCAACGCAACTCATTGATGCATTGACACTTTCACCCATGTAGCCGATCAAGTCTTTCGAAAAGTTACTAAGCACGGTAAGGATCTCTTCCACTTGGTTGGTTGAAGAGGATGTTTTTTCCGCTAGGTTACGCACTTCGTCTGCCACGACGGCGAACCCGCGACCATTCTCACCCGCGCGAGCCGCTTCAATGGCCGCATTGAGCGCAAGCAGGTTTGTTTGATCAGCGATCGTACGGATGATCTGTAAGATATCGGTGACTTTTTCAACCTGGGCATTTAGGCTCTCAGCGGTTTTTGCTGTTACTTGTGACTTTTCTGCTAGGTTTTTATTTTCACTTAATGCATGTTTAAGTTGTTGTTGACTTTCTTGCCCAGAAATAACTGCTTGTTGTAAAGACAGCGACGCAGTATTGATATTCTCAGTGACTGACGCAATGCTTTGCCGAGCACCTTCACCAATTTGTACTGATTGCGCAATTTCCCGCTGCTGACCATTGATATTGTGTTCTAGCTGCTTCACTTGTCGTTCAACAGCTTTCGTAACATCAGTGACATTGCAGATGTTTTGTTCAATAGGGTGGAAGGTGTGTTCCACTTTTTCAATGAACATATTGATTGCTGTGGCAAGGTCACCTAACTCGTTATCTTTGTTAAATGGGATTCGTTGCTTGAGGTCACATCGACCAGAAGCCAATGATTCACATAAGTTTTTCAGCTGATTTAAAGGATGCAGTAGAGCGCTCCTCAAAATAAAAAACAAGCCAATAAAAGTAATCAACACGAAGGTTATGCCAATTGAAATGGCCCATAGCCCCAGTTCCTTGGAAATGGCATTGACCTTGTCAAATTGCCACTGAGTGACTAAGTAACCCACCAATTTTGCTTCCTTGCCCGACGTTAATGGGTTGATGATGATCACGTGTTGTGTGCTTTGTTCAATAATGATGGCGTTGGTTGATGCTTGGGTCAGCGCATTTTTTATATTGACTCCGCTAGGAGATACGGACTTCTCATTTAATTGATAGAATAAAGATCCATCTGCAAGGAAAACCGCTATATGTTTGAGTTCTTTATTGCTGCTATCGACAGCGACTTTAACCCGCTCTTCCAAGCTCTCTACTTTGTTAAAGCGCACCGAAGTGGCGACGTTTTCAGCTAGAGAAGCCGCCATTTGTTGATAAGTTTGAGCGCTCAGCGAGTACATCACTGTGGCACTTTTCGACCATAGAGCATAGGAAATAGCAATCAGCGATACAACGCTAAGTAGCGACGCACTTGCCACTACCAACCGACTAATACTAAGTCTCATATAGAGTAATCCTGATCAATGAGTTAAAGAGCTTCGACGTTAACGCCGATGGTGATGGCACCAATCACTTTCCCTGAGCTAGGGTCAACCACGCTGTGGCTTATCTGTGACTGAAACATTTGGGTCGACTCATCTTCTTCTATCTCACCAATTAGATATGCGCTTGGACCTTTAAGGTAGGTGTCTTGCCACTTCTCCTCATCTCCTTGCCAGTAGTCAGAAGTAATCTCGCTTTGGGCGACATTCAGCCCTTTGTTATCCATAGCAAAGATCTCCGTAATTAGCCCGTTGCTAGCTTGTTGAATCGATTTAAGTTCAGAAGATGCGGGGGAAGAGAGCAGTTTGTTGATCAGTGGAGCATCGGTTTGGCCCACTTGGCTACGCCAATCCTTGTCGAGTTGATCAATTTGCATTTGAGTTAGGTTAGCGTGTTGAGCGTTTTGAGCATTAATGGCTTGGATTAAAACGGGATTAGCAATGATTTCAGCCACCTTGGTATCAATGAAGTTTTTTAGCGCCCCTTCAAACTCATTAGCAAAGGAGGAAAAGGAGAAACAAGCGATCAGGCAAATAAAATATTTCATAACAGACTCCAGTCGAGTTAGGTATTTTGCGTTGTGTATAAGGTATGTAGTGATCTTAGATGTTAATATTCATCCATATGCACTTTGAGCCTAGTTTAAGAATAGAAAACTGTAAAAAAATAGGTGTGATTTGAGCGCATGATCAAATGAATATTCATCTCTTGCCAAACAAAACAAAAAACTATCCGTTTTGACAATTGACAATTGACAATTGACAATTGACAAGCTTGATGGTGGTGCCGGTTGTATTGTTTTCTCGACGAGGTCGGTTAGAAAATATCGATTTTGGAGTGATACTTGTGGTGACCCAGCTGTGCTGAATGGCTTATTTAGCTAACGCATAGATTTTATTTTTTAACTCACTGTCACCGTTAAGCAATGTAAATTTAACTTATTTGTCACGATAGACCGCTAAGCTGCTTGCAAAATCCAATAACAAGACAAGTAAAGTCAAGGAGCAAACATGTGGAAGCGTGATGAGCAAGAGTCTCAATTTAGTGAAATGATCGAAGCGAGACTCTCTCGCCGCCGTTTTATGGCGGGTAGTGCCGCAGTCAGCGCTGGTGCGTTTTTATCTTTAAACCCAGTGGCTAAGGCTGTGGCGGCAAAGTCGAGCTCTTCACTGCTCAACTTTGAAGCCATTCCTGTCTCAACGGCAGATGCCATCATTGTTCCTAAAGGGTATAAAGCGACCCCGTTGATTTCATGGGGTGACCCCATTTCTGTTGATGCTCCTGAGTTTGACCAAAGTGGTAAACAAGATTCACGAGCACAAGAGCTTCAATTTGGTGATAACACTGATGGCATGAGCTTCTTCCCAATTTCGGATGATCGCGGTGTACTTGCGATTAACAATGAATACACCAACTACGAATACTTGTTTGATCACAAAGGTAAATCGATGACAGCAGATGATGTGCGTAAAGCGCAAGCTGCGGTCGGCGTTACCGTCGTTGAAGTGATGCACAAAAATGGCCAATGGACGGTTGACCGCGCAGGGAAGCGTAACCGTCGTATCACGGCAAACACACCAATGCTGCTCACTGGGCCAGCTGCAGGCCATACGCTAATGAAAACCGCCACTGATCCTAAGGGCTTAAATCCACTGGGAACTTTTAACAATTGTGCGAATGGTCAAACGCCGTGGGGGACATACTTAACGTGTGAGGAGAACTTTGATGATTTCTTTGGTAGTAACCAAGATGGCGTGAAGTTAACGGCTGATCATAAGCGTTATGGTATTGAAGCTAAACCCAGTGATTATCAATGGCACCAACATGATGAGCGTTTTGACGTTGCGAAAAACCCCAATGAGCCAAACCGCTTTGGTTGGGTGGTGGAAATTGATCCGAACGATCCAACATCGACGCCACTTAAACGCACGGCGTTAGGCCGTTTCAAACATGAAAATGCGGCGCTTACTCTCAACAAAGATGGCCATGCTGTGGTCTATCTGGGGGATGATGAACGCGGTGAACATCTATACAAATTCGTTTCAAAAAATCGCTACCAAGCTGGTAACGATGCGGCGAATCGCAATTTATTAGAAGAAGGAACCCTCTTTGTCGCTAAGTTTGATATGAATGAGAAAGAGCTGAAAGGCTCGGGAAAATGGCTTGAACTGACCTTTGGTAAAAATGGTTTAACGCCAGAAAATGGCTTTAAGGACCAAGCAGAAGTGATGATTTTTGCTCGCCGCGCAGCGACTCAAGTGGGTGCTACGACAATGGATCGTCCTGAATGGGTTGCGATTCACCCTGATAATAAGCACGTGTTCTGTACACTGACCAACAATAAAAACCGAGGTAAAGAGGGGCAACCTGTTGGTGGTCCTAACCCTCGCGCTAAGAATAACTATGGCCAGATTCTGCGCTGGATGCCAGCCAATGAGGATCATACTAGCACTGTGTTCGCATGGGATCTGTACTTGATTGCGGGCAACCCAACGGTACATAAAGGCGATCTCTATGCGGGCAGCGACAATATCTCAGCAGACAACATGTTCAACAGCCCAGATGGTATCGGCTTTGACAAAGCGGGTCGCTTGTGGATTCAAACCGATGGCAACTATTCCAACAAAGGGGATTTTGCCGGGCAAGGCAACAACCAAATGTTGTGCGGGGATCCAATTACTGGTGAAGTAAAACGTTTCCTAACTGGGCCGATTGCTTGTGAAATAACAGGGTTAACTTTTTCACCGGATCAAAAAACCATGTTTGTTGGCGTTCAACACCCTGGGGAAGATGAAGCGCCATCGCATTTCCCATACGGTGGAACCACCAAGCCGCGTTCGACCATTATGATGATCACTCGTGAAGACGGCGGGGTGATTGGCGCATAAGCCCTGATCATTTTCCTCTGAAGGGAGCTGCGGCTCCCTTTTTAACATTCCTGCTGCCGGTCAACGCTGTTGCCATCATCCATTCACGGTCTTGGCGTCTCCTATCTTGCACGAAAGAAGACGTTGTTTCGGTTAGGCAGGACATGGTCTGGTTTGCCTTTCCTACACGTTATGTATGAATTCTTTGTGTCAGGAAAATAAGTAAAAAGGGTGAGATCGGGGCGATTATTTTCCCTCAAATTGACAATTGCTTGATACGTTCTTTGCGTGTCGTCCGTTATTATGCTGATCTTCAATAATCCAGCGGTGTCTATTGAGCGTGAAAAAGCAAATCCAAATGAAAAAATCGGGCTTAGTACTCTTAGCCTTGTTCTCGTTGCTGTTAGTTCCCATCTCATTGGTTGGGTCTTCGATTGATTTGACCACGCCAGTGAGCGAGGGCGTCGGTGCATTTTTTACCTATTTAACCGATTCGGCTGGTTGGCAAGGTTTTGGCTTTACCTTTGCTTTGTTGGCTTTTTTGGCAACACGGACAGCGACTTCCCGCATTGAACTGCTTAACCGCATTATTCAAATTGGCTTGTTATTGGTGATTGGTATGGCTGCCAAAACGGGTTTAAAACATCTGACAGAGAGCCCGCGCCCGTACACTGAATTGATGACGCATCAACTGCTTATTCCAAACCCTGCGCATTTTTATAAATTGAGTGAATTACAAAAAGAAAGTGTGATGACCGACATCGCAACCCAAGTCAGTGACTGGCGCTTACGTCATTGGCAGGGTGAAAAGGACTATTCATTTCCTTCTGGCCATACGATCTTCGCTACTATTTGTCTGGCTTTCTTTGGTGGCCTGTTTATTGAACAAAAGCGCTATATTTTTGCAGCGGGTCTACTGCTTTGGGCCTGTGGGGTCGCCTTTAGCCGCTTATGGTTAGGGATGCATCGTCCGGTTGATTTATACGGCTCCTTGCTGTTTGTCAGCATGATTTACCTTGTGATACCCAAAGTGTACCCTTTAGATCACCCTAAATTAAAGCCACTATTAACGCGTCTTCATCTCTGTTAACGGGTCACTAGCCATCATAAAAAAGCCAGCACATTTAAACGTGCTGGCTTTTTTGTAATCACATTTTACAATCACATAAGTAACGGCAATCAGGCAAAGAAGGAGGAAGCCACACCAATCAAACCACCGAATACTCCACCCCAAACAACCAACCAGCCAAGGTGCTGTTTAATCATCTTCTGTACCATCTCTTTCACCAATTTAGGCGTGAGTTCATTGAGACGTTGATCGATGATGTTTTCGATGTTAGCGGTGATCTCTTCAATCATCTCAGGAGCTTCTAACTGCTCTTTGAGCGCTTGTTTAACGCTATCGCTTTGGCTGATATCAATCATAGATTGCTGCATTTTTTCGACAAACGGTTGCTTGAGTGGTTGTAGCGCGTCGGTTCCACCAAACATCGCCAGCATGCCGCCAAATGGAGAGTTTGCAATCACTTCGACCAAAGAATCAAAGGTTGGGTTGAAGTCAACTTTGGCAATCACAGGCTCAAGATCCAACGTTTTACTGCCCGTCATCTCTTTACTGAGGAAGCGGTCAATATTGGACTGGGTGAAAAATTGCTCCATCATCAGGCTCTTGATTGCGGTTTTGAACTCTTCAAAGCGAGCAGGTATCACACCCGAGCCATATAGTCCTGGCACTTTTTCAAACAGCATGTGAATCGCAAGCCAGTTGGTGATTGCGCCAGAAAAGGCAAATAAGCCCGCATACAGCGCAATAGTGTTATCCAGTTGATAGCCCGCAGCAAGGAGCGCTAGCGCAATGATATTAGTGAGTAAGCTCTTGTTCATAATCCAAATCTAGTTAAATAAAGGGAATGGGCGAATTCTAAGGAAAAAGAGTGAATTGTGGAAGCATCAACGGAGCGCAAACTCCGTTGATAAACCATTAAGCAATCTCAATGTCGTCGCAACCGATAAAGCCACCCGTTTGGTGCGCCCATAGGTGTGCATAAATGCCGTTTTGAGCGATCAACTCTTGGTGTGTGCCTTGCTCAACGACGTTACCTTTATCCAGTACAATCAACCTGTCCATTGCGGCAATAGTTGATAAACGGTGAGCAATGGCAATCACGGTTTTGCCTTGCATCAGCTCATTTAAGCTCTCTTGAATTGCCGCTTCCACTTCGGAGTCGAGTGCGGATGTGGCTTCGTCGAGTACCAACAGTGGCGCATCCTTTAACAGCACGCGGGAAATAGCAATTCGCTGGCGCTGGCCGCCAGACAGTTTTACGCCGCGCTCGCCCACTTGCGCATCATAGCCTAGGTTACCAAATGGGTCGGTGAGTGTTTCGATAAACTCATGCGCGTGTGCCTGTCGGGTGGCTTGCAGCAGTTGTTCCTCACTTGCATCAGGGTTGCCATACAAAATGTTATCGCGGATCGAGCGATGCAGCAGTGAAGTATCTTGCGTCACCATACCAATTTTGCTGCGCAACGAATCTTGGGTGACGTCATTGATCGCTTGCCCATCGATACGAATTTGCCCACCTTCAACATCATGAAAACGAAGCAGTAAATTGACTAAAGTCGATTTTCCAGCGCCAGAACGTCCTACTAAGCCCACTTTTTCACCCGGTTTAATGGTCAGGTTTAAATGGTTAATAACGCCTTTATTCTCGCCATAGTGGAAACTCACGTCATCAAATTCGATGCCACCTTGTGCAACCTGCAACGGTTTTGCATTGGGTTTATCTTCAATGGTGATCGGTTTCGAGAGGGTTTTCATGCCATCCACGACTGTGCCCATGTTTTCAAAGAGTGCACCGACTTCCCACATGATCCATTTCGACATGCCATTAATGCGCAATGAAAGGCTGATCGCAATTGCGATTGCACCAATACTGATGGCACTCTGCATCCATAGATAAATCGAAGTCGCCGCAATCACGAACACCAAAATATAGTTGGCGAGTTCAACGCACAGGTTAAAACCAGTCACTAAACGCATTTGGCGGTGAACCGTGTCTAAAAAGCTCTCCATGCCTTGTTCGGCATAGTCGGTTTCTCGGCGGGTGTGTGAGAACAATTTGACCGTGGCAATATTGGTGTAGCTATCGACAATGCGCCCCGTCATGGTTGAGCGAGCATCGGCTTGTTCTGATGCCACTTTTTTAAGCTGTGGTACAAAGTGAAGTTGAATGCAAATGTAGGCCGCGAGCCAGACGAGCATCGGCACCATTAAACGCCAGTCTGCTTGCGCCAACATCACTACAATCGCAGTGAAATAGACTGACACATAGACAAACACATCCAAGGTCTTCATCACGGTTTCGCGGATGGATAACGCCGTTTGCATCACTTTAGTGGCAATTCTTCCCGCAAAGTCATCTTGGTAAAAAGAGAGGCTTTGCTTGAGCAGATAACGGTGCGCTAACCAACGGATCGACATGGGATAATTGCCGAGCATAGTTTGGTGGATCAACAGTGAATAGATGCCAATCAAAAGTGGCATGATCACGAGTACTAAAATAGATAAACCGATCAAGGTGTCTCGGTTCTCAGTTAGGAAAGTCTCTGGGTTACTGGATGAGAGCCAATCCACCAGTTGGCCCATAAAACCGAACAGTGATACTTCAACAACGGCAATTAACGTGCTGATTAACGCCATTAAAATGAGTGGTTTTTCAAAGCCGCGCGTGTAGTAACGACAAAATGCCCATAAGGTCGCAGGAGGCTGTTTGGGTTCCTCTTTGGGAAAGGCTTGGGTAAAGCTTTCAAATTTTTTATACATCGAAAATCCTTATGCCAATTCTCGCTAAAGTATGAGAGACCAAAAGCCTAGAACGCGAGAATCTAACGTTGAACTCCTATAAGGGGAGCAAATGATGGAGTAAGCCGAACAGAAGTATAACGAAATCACAACATAAGTGGCGGATTACTTTTCGCGCTTGGCTCTAGAAAACGGCGCCTGATTAATACTGTGGTTAATACCGCAAGCATCGGCTCGAATGGTCAGTAACGTCCATCGGGTGAAAAAGTGAAGCGAGTTAAATATCGTTATCGACGATAAGAGAACCATAAACGAGTTGCGTTACTTTTAAGTGAGTTTTTACTGTGAATATTTTTTGAATAAGGGTGAATATTTTGAGATGTGATGATGATTTTGCCGTAATTTTTAATGTGAAAAATAGTTTTCTCAGTAATTAATAGGAGTTACTCGATGAAATAACCCAAAATTCAGTCAATGTTGTTTTAACATTATGCTTACAATTGGCCTAAAGTGAGTAGAAGGGAAAGTTTCTATGATGTTGCAGGAACAAGTGATCACACAGCCAGCCGTGAATACGGTGCAAAATGCCAATTGTGTCGTAATGGTGCCGCCAAAAGAGTTCAAATTTAACGCTCAAACGGCGCAAGATAATGAATTTCAACACCAAGTTGCATTGAGTACTGAACAAGTTCGCATCCAAGCCATGGCCGAATATCAAAGCATGGTTGAGACACTGCGTCTCGAAGGCGTGCAAGTGGTGGAGTTTGATTACCCATTATCTGAAGTGGAAACGCCAGATGCCGTCTTTCCCAATAACTGGTTTAGCACTACGCCAGAGGGAACTTTGTTTACCTTTCCGATGGCTTGTAAAAATCGACAGCAAGAAGTGCGCCCACAAGCGTTGGTTGAAGCTCTTACTTTGTCAGGCCGTAAGGTATTGGCGCAAGATTCGTTGCTCGCGTATCAAGACCAGCAGGCTTATCTTGAAAGCACCGGTGTGATGGTGATGGATCACCTTAATCGAACCATCTATTCGGCGTTGTCACAGCGCTGCGACCGTGAAGTGCTAGAGGAGTACGCTAAACGTATCGGTTATGATCGCGTGGTCTCTTTTCAAACGGCGTTGCCTTCAGGCCAACCGGTTTATCACACCAATGTGATGATGGCGGTTGGTGAAGCATTCTGCGTGATTTGCGATGAAGTGATCCCGGAGTTTGAACGCCGTTTTGTGGTTAAATCACTGGCCAAAGATAAACAGATCATCTCAATTTCACTTGAGCAGATGAACTGTTTCTGCGGCAACATTTTACAATTAGAAACGGCGGCAGGGGATAAAGTGATCGCTATGTCGCAATCGGCGTTTGATGCCTTTTCGCCGGCGCAGCGTGCGCAGCTGGCCAGTCACGGTAAGTTACTGCCGTGTAATGTGAAGACCATTGAGGATATTGGCGGTGGTTCGGTGAGATGTATGTTAGGGGAAGTGTTTTTGCCTGCTATTGGCTAAGATTGATGTACTCAACGCCATTTTTGCCATTTTTCTTCACCTGATACATTGCTTGGTCGGCCAATTCATATAAGGTTTCAAAGGTATGTGTTGAGGTTGTGAATTGGCAAACACCAATACTAAAGCCAATCTGCACTTCTCCATGGCTTAATTTTAGTGGTGAATAGGCTTTGGTGAGCAAACTGTCGATAAACTGCTTTAACGTTTCTGTGCTTTGATTGATGCACAATAGGACAAACTCATCGCCGCCCAAACGAGCAATCGATGATGGTTGAGGCGCATTTTCTTGAAGCCATTGAGAAACTTGGAGCAGCACGAAATCCCCAGCTTGGTGCCCAAGATGATCATTGACGGTTTTAAAGTCATCCAAATCGATAAAAATCAGTGCCGCAGGGTGTTCGACAAGATCATTCATCTCGTCAAACTTAGTTTCTAGCGCTTTTCGATTTAATAGGTTGGTTAATGGATCTTGCGCGGCGAGTTTGGAGAGTTCTAATTCATAATGTTTTTCATTGGTAATATCTGTGTGGGTGCCCATCATGCGCAGCGGCTTTCCATTCTCATCATATTCAACGATTCGGCCGCGATCCGACACCCAGCTTTGACCTCCATCTTTGCGGATCATCCGGTGTATGACCTGATAGGTGTCAGCCTTGCCATTCAAATGGTCCTCAAAAGCGCCCACGGCTAAGTCATAATCATCGGGGTGGAGCTTGCTTTTCCAAATGTCGACGGTGGCGTCTAGCTCGTGTGATTGATAGCCAAGCATATCACCCCATTCTCTATTGAATATTTTAAGGGTTCCGCTAGGAATGTGTTGTTCCCAAAGACAAAGTCCAGTGCCTTCTAGCGTCGCATTCAGTTTTTCTTCAAGAGAGCTGTTTTCTTTTTTGAGATGCTCAACTTGCTCTTCAAGCTGCTTGATTCGTTTTAAGTACTCTTCCATAAACCGTGATGAACCGAGTCTGCATTTATGTCGAGTGTGCCACAGTTTGTCGATGGATTCACAAGGTTGTTGATATCTTGTTCAACATACATCTCATTTTTTCCCGTGGGTCACAAAGCTTATTTGGTTTGAATAAATTTGCTGTAGGTACTGACTCGGCCGTTGATGTACTCAATACCACAGTGAATGCTCTGTTCGTTATTGCCAACAATCTGATATTCGACAATAAATTCACCGCTGATCACTTTGATAAATAAGAAACCGTCGATGACTTTCCATAATCCTTGCAGTGTTTTTTCACCAAACAGATCTCGCTCGACCAACGTGCCATTAGGCTTTAAATGCAAAGCGGAAGAAAAACCGTCTACATTCACTTTTACCCAAGTATGCTGGTGAGCCTCAAAGCTTAATATTTTGCGTCGACACTTAACCCATTCTGCCAGCGCTTGCTCTTGGGTTGGGGTGAGCGTAGGGAGCGCTTCCATTTCTAAAAGGGTGTGATGCTTTTCATACCAGAAGAGTTGTAAGTGAAGTAATTTCATTGGTTCTCAGAGTGTTATGCATCGGGGCGTTATCAAAAAGCAACTCTGCGCGATTGTGTCGGTGATGTCAATATTTGCCAAGAAAAGCTACCGCGCTCACGGGGGAGAGGGCGCGGCATTATCCAATATGAGGATGAAGGATGCATAAAAGATGCACCCGGGCACAATTTATAGGTTGGATAAATGAGCTATAGGTTGAATAAACGAGGCGAATCAGCAGCATCACAAGCTTGATTTAATCGATGCTGCGCAACACGAATATTGTGTTTCCAATGTTCATCTTGCGCCCACATTTCGATCACCATCGGCACAACGCAGTTTGCCTCTTTCAGCGTTTGGGAAATAGCATCGAAATTGACTTCTCCTTCACCAATCACCAAGTCTCGAAATTGGCCCGTGGAACTAGAGGTGACGCAATGGGTATCTTTAAGGTGGATCTGAGTAATGTGTGGCATACCAAGCGCCAATTCAGTACACACATCGTAGTTCCAACCTGAAATGTTGCCTACATCTGGATACGCCATAAAATAGGGGGAGGGTACTTCCCGCTTTAGTATTTCGAACTTGCTCAGTGAATTAAGATAGCTGGTATCCATGATCTCCACTGCCAGCATCACGCCAGCA
This sequence comes from Vibrio sp. V01_P9A10T6, assembly GCF_963877065.1. Lineage (NCBI taxonomy): Bacteria > Pseudomonadati > Pseudomonadota > Gammaproteobacteria > Vibrionales > Vibrionaceae > Vibrio > Vibrio sp. V01_P9A10T6. The sequence goes on along the minus strand of NZ_CAWNTB010000137.1, from coordinate 11,251 downwards.
CGCTCGGCCAGTTTGGCGGCAAGCTGCATGCCTTCAATGAAACGTTGATGAGTTTCTTTATTAGCGGGTTCGTAATAGACATCATAGCCTGCGAGTTGGATGGTGCGAATGCCCAGTTTGTAAGCTAAGGTAATCGCTTTCTCCATGTGCAGAATGGCTTGCTCTCTAATGGCGGGGTCTGACGAGCCAAAAGGAAACTTGCGGTGTGCACTTAGGCACATCGATTGCAACGGGATTTGGTATTGCTCACACCATCTTCGTAGCTGATAGATGGTTGCATCATCCCAGTCTAAGCGTTGACGACGTTCATCCGACTCATCGACGGATATCTCTAAAAAATCAAACCCCAGCTCTTTCGTTGTGGCGAGCTTTTCTTCCCAACTGAAATGATTGGGGAGCGCTTTTTCATACAACCCGATACGTTGGCGTGGCAAATGCTGATACATACGGCCTCCTAGCACCAAAAACGATCGATTTGACTGCGCAGTGCTTCGGCAGTGATGCGACCTTTTTCACCGACCAATGCACGCCCCGCAATGAACGTTTTGGCCTTAATGCCTTCAAATAAATAGAGATCTTCTGGAACGATGCCACCTGTGATGGAAAGCTCAAGCCCCATATCGGATAGAGTTCGCATCTTCTCAACATCTTCGCTTGTCCAACCAATACCGGCCAGTTCGGCATCTCTTGAACGGTGATAAATGGCTTGAGTGATACCAAGGTCAATCCACGCTTGTGCATCAGCAAAGGTCCAGTTGCCGTAAATTTCGATTTGGATTTCGCCATCCAGTTCATCGGCGACTTTCTTACACGCGCTGATGGTGGCGATATGCGCTGCGGCAGAAACGGTGATCCAATCCGCGCCAGCTTCAAATGCCATCCGCGCTAAAATAGCGCCGCCATCGGTGGTTTTCATATCGCATACTAGAATATGGTCAGGGTGATTATGGCGTAACGTTTTGACGGCCTTCATGCCTTCAGCAAAGGCGAGGATGGTGCCCACTTCGATGACATCAACAAAGCTTGCTACGTTTTTTGCCACTTCGATGGCAGAAATAAGGTCAGTTTGGTCGAGAGCGATTTGGATCATTGGTTTAGTCATGAGAGTTATCCTTGAATTTTGTCACGGATCAAACGGGCGAGCCCGTCGTGATTGTTATCGGTTGTACAAATCAGTTTGGCGTGGGATTTCACCGTATCGTCGGCATTGAACATCGCCACACCGAGCCCGGCGTAGTCGAGCATTGAAATGTCGTTATGGTTATCGCCGACAGCCAACACGTGATTAGCGTGGTAGCCAAGTGATTGCACATATTCAGCCAAGCGCTGACCTTTACTGTTACCTTTGGCAGCAAAGTCGATGCGATTCGACCATGAACGCTCGCCATTGAATGTCTCTTGTACCCAAGCTTGTTGAGCAAGGCGTTCAACGGAGCTCGGTAGCCCTTCAACCACAAATTTCCAAATAAACGTTTCTTGCTCGACGCGGTGACGAAACGAGTCAATTTGCTCGATTTTGGGCTGTACTGTTGGTGGGTACTGGTTGGCCCATTTTTCTAACGCTTGCATGTAGGCGATTGGGCTACGCTTGGAATAGGTCATCGCGTCGGTCACATACATCACCAGTTTCATTTGAAACTCTTTAGCCAAAGCGAGAAAGCTCAACGCATCGTGCTTGGTGATGGCATTGTGCTTGAGCACTTTTTCATTTTGGTAGTCATACACATAAGTGCCGTTACAGCAGATGATGGGGGTTGTGAGCCCCAATTCTTGATAATAGGGTTTAGCCGCCGTGTGGTGACGACCTGTCACGATCACCACGTGGCAGTGTTGCTGCGCCTGTTGAATCGCCCGCTTTAGCAGCGGATGAATGGTGTGTTCATCAGTCAACACCGTGCCATCAAGGTCGAGCGCGAGAACTTTATACATAGCCGCTACCTTTGGCCGTAGTAAGCGTTATCACCATGCTTACGTTGATAGTGTTTATCGGATAATTCCGGTTGAATTTTGATGCCACTGTTGAGTGAACGAGTCGCCAGCGCCATGGCGGAAATTTCCTCCAAGACGACGGCGTTATGAACCGCATCGTTAGCATCTTTGCCCCAAGAGAAAGGAGCATGCCCGGCGACAATCACGCTTGGCACTGCCATCGGATCAATGCGACGATGTTTGAACTCCTCGATGATCACAAGGCCGGTATTTTTCTCATATTGGCCAGCGATTTCATCGCAAGAAAGTTTGCGTGTGCAGGGGATGTCACCGTAAAAATAATCGGCGTGAGTAGTGCCTAAAGCGGGTATGTCAATGCCCGCTTGCGCCCAAATAGTGGCACTACGCGAATGGGTGTGTACCACGCCGCCAATCTCTGGATAAGCTTTATAGAGTTCGAGATGAGTGGCGGTATCACTGGATGGATTGAGCTTGCCTTCTACAATCGCGCCGTTAAGGTCAACGATCACCATGTCATCGACTTTCATCACATCGTATTCTACGCCTGAAGGTTTGATGGCGATGACGCCCTTCTCGCGGTCTATTTCTGATACATTGCCCCAAGTGAAAGTGACTAAACCGTATTGGGGAAGCTTAAGATTTGCCGCAAATACTCGCTGTTTTAGTTCGCTATACATGACATCCTCACTCGACCAATTGCGCCGCTAACGCTTCATCAATCACTTGGTAAACATCCTGCGCGGTACGACAACGGCGCAGTTTATCGAGATCAACGCCAGTCTCGCTCTCTTCATCATCCAGCACTTGGGTTACTTCCATTAATCCTTCCATATGCTGATCAGACGAGCTACCAGCCAAGGTGATCAGCACATCGACCGGTTCATCTTCGCCGTCAAAATAGACAGGCGTTTGCAGCGTCACTAAAGCAAAGGCGGTTCTGATCACGCCATTTTCAGGACGAGCATGAGGCAGGGCAAGATTCGGCGCGATGACGATATACGGGCCTAATTGTTCAACGCTGCTGATGATGGCATCGTGATAGCAGGGGTGGATAGCTCCTGATTTGATCAGCCTATCCGTACCGATTTTGATCGCCTCTTGCCAAGTGCTCGCCTGCGCATTTAATTGGATGGAATCATTGTCGATCAGTGATTGTTTCAGTCCCATAGTTCTATCTCCAGAGTCGGTGCCAGTGCGTCTGGCACCTATTGTTTTTGTACTTATCGTTTTGTAGTAAATAGCTATTTCAAAGTGACAAAGTTTTTATCGATGATATCGAGCAGCTCATCACCAAAAGAGTTCGGATTCAGCATGTTTTGTACGCCGAGCACAAATTTGCCTTCTCCGGGCTCCATCTCACCAGAGAGATGTTTTGATGAGACGATGATGTCGGTGGTGGCGAGCTTAGATTTATAATCAGACACTGCGCAGGAATCCATCACGTGTGGAATGCCTTTTTTCTCCAGATACTTACCGATTTTCATCTTCATCATCATTGAGGAGCCTTGCCCATTGCCACACACGGCTAAAATGCTGACCGGGCGCACGCCATCACTGACTTTCAGTGCTTGTTCGACGGCGGCGATGACTTCTGGATCGTCACTGATGTTCACCAAACCTTGTGCATCTTCCTCTTCACGCAGTTTTTTAGAGGCAAAGAACATGTACACACCAGCCAATGCAATCAGTACAAAGAAGAACAGTTTTGAGACGGATAAGCCTTGCATGATTGGCGGGAAGACTAATGCCCAGTCGGCCATGCCCATCCAGCCACTGAATTCAGTACCGTATTGGTTGAAGATATGAATGGCCCAAGCTGAGCCAACGACTTCGATGGTACCCATCACAAAACAGATCTTCATGACCGCGCGCCAGCCGCCAAAGTGGTTGGCAAAAACACCAATGGTTGCGTTGGAGAAGAACATCGGGATAAAGCCGGGAATGATCATGATCGGTGCATCAAAAGCGAGCATGGCCAGCACCGCCGTAAATTGACCAATCGCGCCCCACATAAAACCAAACACCATGGCGTTAGGTGAGAACGCGTAGATAGCGGCGCAGTCAATGGCTAAAACCGCGTTAGGAATGACGCGCTCTGAGATACCTTTAAAGGCTTCAGACAGTTCGGCAACGAACATACGCACACCCGCTACGATAACTTGAATCGCTACCGCAAATTTAAGGCCAGTTTCCAGAATGTAGATAGACCAATGGGTTTTTCCCGCCATTGCTTGCAGGTTGTCTAAACCAAATGAGAGCAAAATAATGCCGAAAAATAGCGTCATCACAATCGCGGTTGCGGCAATACTGTCGTGGAAAATGTGCAACCATTTAGGCAGCTCAAGGTGGTCGACACTCTCGTTTTTGTCGCCTAATTTGGGGGCAATCTTAACCGCAATCCAAGACGCGACTTGTTGCTGGTGGCCGATGGAGAAACCGGCTCCACCCGTGACGGCTTCGGTGGGTTTGAACATAATGTTGGAGGAGATAGACCAGTAGAGCGCCATCAAAACAGCCGAATAAAGGATGGTTTCCCACATGCTTGCGCCCAGCACAAGGTAGAACACCGCAATTAATCCTGCCTGTTGGAACATAATGTGCCCCGTTAGCATGATGGTGCGAATGCCTGTGTAGCGGCGCAGCAAAACGAGCAAGATGTTGATCGCCAGTGCCAGTAGTACGGTATAACCAACCCAAGAATAATCATCCCCCATGATTTCCATGGTGGCCATCATTGAGGTGTACGGGTCGATAACCGAGCCAGTTAAACCATGATATTCCGATAATTTCTCAATCACAGGCTTAAAGCCTGCCACTAAGGTCCCTGCACCCACCTGTACCAACATAAAGCCGACGATGGTTTTGATCGACCCTTTAATGATGGTGGTGGTATCTCTTCTTAATAACCAGTAACCGATAAGGGTGACTAAGCCCAGCAGCAAAGGTGCTTTAGTCATTACTTGGCTATAAAAAATGTAGAAGATATCGTAGATGAACTGCATATCTTTACCCCTTGATTCTCTATTTATCGTTATGTGTATTCCCGTCTTACTCGAAGCTGGGTGTAGGTCAGAGTGAATCAGCAAGGTGATGCCGATTTCAATCCTGTTTTGCTCACGAAATAGACTTTACCAATCAAAAGTAATCACTCAATGCTCATTTGTGATTATTTTGATTTTTATCAATTTCTTCGCCAAATGGAGACATTATTTGATACTCAAGTCACAGTTGAAATTTTATTTGAAATAAAATCAACTAGTTAGGTTTTATTGTGAGCGAGAGGGAAGTTTTGTTCGTCCAGTGTTTGACATTGTGATGGATGAGAAATAGAATCAAAACAAATCATAAATAATCACCAAGTAATCACTTGATGAAAAGATAAGGTGATAACCATGAACGAAGTACAAAGACATAACGAGATACTGTCTTTGCTAGACAATATGCGCACCATCAACGTCACGCATATTATTGAGAAATTTAATGTGTCACCAGCAACGGCCCGCCGCGATATTTCTAAGTTAGATGAGCTAGGTAAGCTGAAGAAAGTTCGCAATGGTGCTGAACGTTTAGAGATTAGAAAGCGAGCGTGGACGCCGTTAAATATCGACAGTACGGATCATTTCCATGAAAAATCACAGATTGCCATGGCTGCGGCTAAGCTCTGCAACCCAGGTGACAGTGTGGTAATTAACTGTGGTTCGACCGCCTTCTTGCTCGGTAAAGAGTTGTGTGGCCAAGATGTTCAAATCGTGACTAACTATTTCCCACTGGCCAGTTACCTTATCAATGAAGATCACGACGATGTAATCATCATTGGTGGGCAGTACAACAAAGCACAAAACATTTTCCTCAACCCCGCCCCTGATTCGTTAGGTGGTTATGCCGGACATTGGATGTTCACCAGTGGTAAAGGGCTGACGGAAAATGGCCTATACAAAACCGATATGCTCACCGCCGTTGCCGAGCAACAAATGCTAGAGCAAATCGGTAAGTTAGTGGTGGTGGTGGATAGCTCTAAAGTTGGGCAGCGTACGGGCATGCTATTTTGCCCCGCCAGCAAGGTTGATATTGTTATCACTGGCAAAGCCGCCGATCCGCAAGTTATCCAAGCGCTACAACAGCAGGGGACAGAAGTGATTCTGGTATAGAAAGCACTTCGCTCTACACATTCTAATAATAAACACAGGCTCAGTGTCTTCACCTTGGATGAAGACGCTTGGCTCCCTACATCCAAAATTTGTCTAACTGATCGTGAAATAAAAGGTGTTGCTATGAGTAAAATTGATGAAATCACACGCGATTCATGGGTTCTCAGTACGTTTCCTGAGTGGGGAACTTGGCTGAATGAAGAGATAGAAAAGACCGAAGTGGAAGCTAACACCTTTGCTATGTGGTGGCTTGGTTGTACAGGCATTTGGCTAAAAAGTGCCGGTAATACCAATCTTTCGATCGATTTTTGGTGTGGGACGGGTAAGAAAACGCAAAAGAATGCCTTGATGAATCAACAGCATCAGATGATGCGTATGGGGGGCGTGCGTGAACTGCAACCCAACTTAAGAACGTCTCCTTTTGTGTTGGACCCATTTGGCATCAAAGAGATTGATGCGGTACTGGCGACGCATGATCACGCTGATCATATCGATATTAATGTCGCAGCAGCTGTGCTGCAAAACTGTGGTGAGCATGTGAAATTTATTGGGCCACAAGCTTGCGTTGACCTGTGGCAAGGCTGGGGAGTACCGAGTGAGCGCTGCATTGTGGCGAAAGTGGGTGATTGCATTGAAGTCGGCGATATCAGTATCCGAGTGCTGGACTCTTTTGATCGCACTGCGTTGATTACGCTGCCTAAAGGTGTTTCATCTTATGATAAGGGGATTCTTGATGGTATGGATGATCGCGCGGTCAACTACTTATTGGAAACCTCCGGTGGCTCAATCTACCACTCAGGTGATTCGCATTATTCGAACTACTATGCCAAGCATGGTAATGACTACAAGATTGATGTGGCGCTGCTCTCATACGGTGAAAACCCACGAGGCATCACAGATAAGCTGACTGCGTCTGATATTTTGCGCGCAGGTGAGGCGTTAGATTGTGAAGTGGTGATCCCATTCCATCACGATATTTGGGCTAACTTCCAAAATGACCCGCGTGAAATTGAAGTATTGTGGCAAATGAAAAAGGATCGTCTGCAATACGGTTTTGCGCCATTCTTTTGGCAAGTGGGTGGAAAATACACCTACCCAACCGACAAAGGACGTATGCATTACCAGCATTTTAGAGGCTTTAAAGACATTTTTGTCGATGAACCAGAGCTGCCTTTCAAAGCATTTTTGTAATGTTCTGAAAGCAAAAATTAGAAAAGAGAAAGAGGCCAATTGGGCCTCTTTGTTTATCGGTAATCTCTTTGCTTATTGGTAATGATGTGCAGCGCTTGATTTTATACTTCAGGTTGGTAGTGCAAAATCGTCATTGATATGGGCGATTGCAACAATTCCCCTTCTGCATGGCCGGGTTGTACGTTACGTAAATTGGTATCGCATATCACTTCCCAGTTTTGGTTACGATCTTTGGGTAGTGTAAAACGAGCGGGTGCGTTGGTTTGGTTGATCAAGTAGAGCATTTCAGGCCCATCCGATCCAATGCCCATCTGCAATGCCACAGAACTTAAGCGGTTCCAATCATCATGTTCCATCAGTGTGCCATCCACGCGTCGCCAGAATACGCGGTTGGCATTACGTTCCTCACCGCTAAAAGCACGAATAAAGGGCACCATATAAAGGTGTCTTGCCACCACCATTTGACTCAGCCAATGCTTGAAGTAGCTTTTGCGTTCGGTCATGTTCCAGTCAAGCCAACTGATCTCATTGTCTTGACAATAAGCGTTGTTATTACCTTGCTGAGTATGAGAAAGCACATCCGCGGTGAGAATATGAGGAATGCCAAAAGCAAAGAGTAAGCTCGCCATCATATTGCGTTTTTGCTTTTCGCGGGTTGCTTTTATCACCATGTTCTCGGTTTCGCCTTCGACGCCATAGTTGTCAGAGCGATTGTCACCGTGACCATCTCGGTTTTGTTCACCGTTGGCTTCATTGTGCTTATGCTTGTATGACACCAAATCTTGCATGGTGAAGCCATCATGATAAGTGATGTAATTGACGGTCAGTTTGTAGGGCCAGTTGGCGGCACTGTACAAGTCGCGCGAGCCCATTAAGCGTGTGGCGAACTCTTTTAAATAGCCTTGATCGCCGCGCCAGAAGCTGCGTGTGATATCACGTAATTTGTCGTTACATTCATTCCAACCGAAAGGAAAATTGCCTACTTGGTAACCGTTTGGACCAATATCCCAAGGCTCAGCAATCAATTTGGCGCGTTTTAATGTTGGATCTTGCGCCACCGCTTTAAAGAACGCAGCATCGGGGCTGAAATTATCGCCATTTCTTCCAAGCGTTGCGGCCAAATCAAAACGAAAACCATCGATTTGGTATTCGCTAACCCAGTAGCGCAGCGTGTCCATGACTAGGTTAAGGGCGGGTTGATAAGAGAGATCAATGGTGTTACCACAACCGGTAAAATTCGCGTAATGTTGGCCGTGTTTTAGATAATATTTAGGGTCGAGTGCTTTTAAATTGAAAATAGGCCCATCTTCGCCCCCCTCTGCTGAGTGGTTATAAACCACATCCAGTATCACTTCAATTCCGTGACGATGCAGTTCTCTGATAGCCGTTTTCAGTTCCGTTACCGCATCTTTTTGCGCATAACGTGGATCTGGCACCATAAACAGATAGGGGTTATATCCCCAATAGTTGACTTTGCCCATATCCAATAGATGTGGCTCATTCATACAAGCCGCGATGGGCAGTAGCTGTAGTGTGTTGATGTTTTGCTTGCGATAAAACTCCAGCATCTCCTCACTGATTAAGCCTAAATAAGTACCTTGTTCTGCTTTAGGCACACGTGGATTGAGTTTGGTCACCCCTTTGACATGGGTCTCAAATAAAATAGTCTTATCGCGAGGTATGTGTGGCTTTTTAGTTGATTGCCAATCGAATTGATCGTCAACCACGATACACTTAGGCAGCTCGAAACTCTTTTTTGAACTAAATGGTGTTTTATAGCCTAAGTTTTTATCTATCGCCTTCGCGTAGGGGTCGGAAATATAGTGCGGCTCGTCACCATTTAAAATGAGGTAACCGTATTTTTGCCCTGCTTTAATGTTTGGCACATGAGTGTACTTCACGCCCGCATATTCATTCTCTAACTCGTGGGTGGTGAAACTTCCCTGTTGATCAAACAGAGCGAGTAGAAGCTGTTTATTTGCTGGAGCATGAATAGCAAAATTGCAACCTGTGTTGTCAAGGGTTGCACCGAGTGGGTAAGGGCTAGAAATAGTACATTTCATATGGGCATCTTTAATTGTTATTTTGCTGCACGTCATCGCTTTAAGTAAAAAGCTTTGTTGATATTAGGTCAAGCGCCCAATGAATAAAATTTGAATGTAATTTTATTTCATTTTAATGATGTTATTGGCCCTAAATAGTGATCAATAAGGCATTTTGTATTCTATTTTATAACCATTAACTGATCTCCTCCCCCTGAAATCCGTGATCTGTGCATTAAAAACGCCATACCATAAAATTACTCATCCTTTATCCTCCCCCCCAAATTACTTTGAGGTGGAGGAAGCAAGCCTATTACGCCTTTAGTAACCTTATCACCGTTGAAACAACTGGGGACTTAGTCCCGTCTTACCTCTTCTTTTAGCGTCTATCTGTCAACTGCCTTGCAGGTTCCAATAGGAGAAGAGTGAAAGTTTTAAATGCTGTCCGTAGTTAAAATTTTCCATAAATATAAATCGTCCTTAATGGAGTTAAGAATGAAAAAAGTAAGTGTAATTGCTGCCGCAGTGGCTGCTACTCTAGCAGCAGGTTCTGCTTTTGCTGTTGATTTTAATGGTTATTTCCGCGCGGGTACCGGAATTAGTGGTCAGGGTAATGGTGATCTTGCTGTTAACAAGAATGGGGTAGGTCGTCTCGGTAACGAAAACGACAACTACTATGAGTTTGGTTTTGCTGAGGAGTTAAAGACAGGCGAGCAAACTTGGCGTGTCGAATCAATGATTGCACAAGGTAACAAAGGTGCAAATGGTTGGGAAGATGGCGATTTTAACGTTGCTCAGTTTGCGGTAAAAGCTAAAGGTCTTATTGCTGGTGATGAGTCCGCTGAAATTTGGGCGGGTAAATCTTATTACCAACGTAAAGATATCCACATCACCGATTTCTATTTCTTGAACACTTCTGGTACAGGTGGCGGTATTCAAAACCTATCAGTCGGCAATCAGAAACTGTCACTTGCTTTGATCCAAGATGGCGATAATACCAACTCAACGGGTTATATCTTTGATGCGCGCTTAGCCAATATCGGTCTTTGGGAAAATGCGAATCTAGAATTTGCATTGGCTTATAACTTTGCAACCGAAAAAGGTGATGCAACAGAGCAAGCTGATGATGGTTTGTTGGCATCAGCCATTCTGCACCAAGGCCTATCAAACGGCTTTAACCAAACAATTCTTCAAGTGGGTACCAATGGTTATGGCGTGCAAGCGGCTAATCTTTGGGGGGCAGGCACTTATTATAACCGTGGTAATGCAGATCAGAACGATGCAACTGGCTACCGTTTATTAAACTGGGGTGTAGTGAGTTTTGGTCAATCGTGGGAAATGGGCCATCAACTTGCGTACTTAGCAGGTTCTGATATTGGGGCTAGTAAAAAAGACATTGATCAGTATTCAGTTGTTGTGCGCCCAATGTACAAATGGGATGAGACAATGCGCACTGTATTTGAAGCTGGCTATAACGCTGGTGAGAAAATTAATAGTGCAGGCACAGCAACAGAAGATTTCGGCAATGCGAAATTGACAGTTGCACAAGCGTGGGCAATGGGAGACAGCTTCTGGGCTCGTCCAGAGTTCCGTGTATACGGCTCATACCTACTTGATACCGAAAACAAAAATGCATTTGCAACTGGCAAAGACACTGAATACGTCGTTGGCATTCAAGTGGAAGCTTGGTGGTAATTCCTCCTTGTTCTTATTAGTCTAAATCCATATGCTGATAGCCGACTGATGTCGGCTATTTTTTTAACGACTCGGAGATGAGTCGTTAAAAAAATACTAAAGGAGCGGAAAATGGTTTTTAAAACACTACTATTAGGTAGTTGCATTGCTTTAACTGGCTGTCAAACAGCTCCTGTTGTTGAGCAAACACAAAGTTCGGCAGTGCAAGCTGTCAATAATATAGAA
>NZ_CAWNTB010000136.1:0-2041 GCF_963877065.1 Vibrio sp. V01_P9A10T6 | reverse complement strand
TTGAACCTGTAGAACTGCATAACGCCCGGCTAAGGGGTTGACAACGCATAACCGAACTCAAAAAACACACTGTAAACACTGAACTTCAATTTTGCACTAAAGCCGCCAAGCGTTGGCAATCCCTCTTGAGCCGTTTGTTAGCTGAATTTTTCAAACGGTTTTAGAAGACCATTTCGTTCGTTTAGTAAAGCATGACGCTCTTCTTCTGAAACAAGGTTCAAAATAAGCGATATTTCTATGAACCTTGTATGAGCCTCTCTAAAAACCTCAGACTCAAAACAACTTTCTATCCAATAGAGCTCTTCACCACTGATGCTGTGAAACACTTCCACAGGCATATAATCGCAGTGTTCAGGGTCAGCAAAGTCTGATGTTTGTTCTATACCAAATGGACCGATATTATTACCGAAAAGCCACGGTAAAAGGTACACATTAGATAACATCGTTGCTGCTAATTCATACGTTGCCTTTTCTGTATTACCTAAACGATGAGACAAAATTGAGCGAGATAGCATTTGAATTGGTTCGCCAATATCATCTGGAAATTGGACGTCATACCACTCCATGTACTCTTTTGCTTTTTCTAAATCATTAAGTACAAGCAACAACGGAAATATTAAATACCTTTTCCCGTAACCGTCCGAGATAGCACCATACTCTCTAAGCTCACGATTAAGCCCAGATTTGTAGCTTGAAATTTTAGCTCGAATTTTCTTTTCTGTATCTGGAACTGTAAACATACTCAAATCTCGTCCTATTCAGCTAACGCCCGCTTAAGGGGCAGCCAACGCTACTACAAACTTACCGCATAACACCGTAATCACAAAAACCAACGCATAGTAAAAATGCCGCGCGTTGGCTGTCCCTCTTGAAGCGTTTGTTAGGTTTTATTTTTAACACTGAGATATAAGCCAACGATATTTTTCTAGTACGCTTTCACCTACATTTTGAGTAGTAAGTAACTCGATTTTTTCTTCCAATAATACTTTCAGTGAATCTAACGTTGGATTCAAGCCTAACTTATCCCAATGTACAGTTGGATCCATCCTGTAGTGCTTATAGTAGCTAGCTAGTGAGCAATATACTTGACCACTATCTTCAACAAACATAGCTTCAATAGAAGAAAAAGTGCGAGATTGAGATAGGTGCTCATAACACTCACGATCTATTAATAACCTAGGGGTAACCGCTTCCTTGGACTCTATCTGATAAGCACGATTCATTGCAGGACCAAACACTGGACCATTTTCCGTATGATGTAAATTACCAATAGTAACTCCCCCACGTAAGACTAGATTATTTTCTCCCCAAAGGCGCAGAGCAAATTTACCTATTGTGTCAAATAACATTTGGCATGACATTGAGTTTTCTGCATCAGCAGAAATAACTACGCAATCAGAAAAATACGAAATTTCAAGGCTATACATTCGCTTTATATGAGTTGTCAAATAATCCAAGGTTCGTCTAGCATCTTTAACTTTGCCCGCGGGAATATTTTCAATATTTAGTTCAGGTTCGACACTATCTTTGAGCGATTTTGTGCTCATAGACATCAAAGCTCGATGTATATTTTCTACTATATTAAGATCGTTTTCACTCTGCTCAACCAAAGCACCAAAACCTAAAATATCTATAAACGCTACGCACTTTTTAGTATACACACTTCCTCCTAACTGAATTAAACCTAACGCCCGGCTAAGGGGTTGACAACGCACCGCCGAACTTAAAAAACACACTGTAAACTCTGAACTGCAATTTTGCACTAAAGTCGCCACGCGTTGGCAATCCCTCTTGAGCCGTTTGTTAGGCCAACTGATTGACACCAACACTTTCAAAACTAAAGAACGAGCTTTTTTGTAAACTTGAAACAAACTAACCGATTCATTTATAAACCAAAAACTCAAATCAGCAAAGAAACCAAAAAACTCAAATTGAGCGATTTGGAAGAAAAGTGACGAGCGTAGCATGCTCGGCGGACGTTTGGATGCTGAAGGTTATTTTGCCGATGAATTCACAACGAAAAGAAACCCAACGCGATCAA
>NZ_CAWNTB010000135.1:0-2083 GCF_963877065.1 Vibrio sp. V01_P9A10T6 | reverse complement strand
TACTTATACTTCCATAATACTCTGTGATAGACAGCTAACGCCCAATTAAGGTGTGAAGCACGCAACCACGACACTTAATTTGACCACCGTAAACGCTAAACTCAACCCAAACCAAAAATGCCAAGCGTGCTGAATCACTCTTAAATTGTTTGTTATGTGCGAGTTTGAGGTTTTCGTATATTTTTTAGCTGAATAATCTGACCGATCTCTATTTCATGTTTGGGTTCAAATAAAACGGGAACCTCGAGTTCATTTTTTATTCGACTAACCGCTAAGCGATGATTACCTCCAACAATAACAATTTCGGATTCATAAGGGGTAATTTTACAAGGGGTAACTATGTTTCCGCTAACCCAGTGAGCAATTAGCCTAGCTTTTTTATCGTCACGCCCTATATCCCAAAATTCACAAACAGTTTGTCTACTATTAAAAGTTAATTTAGCATCCAACTCACTCAGGTTAACATCGGCTATCAATAGGCCATCAGGATGATGCTCTTCTATGAATTTTGGCGACACGCCATCCTCGTAATGATGTAACGATTCAACAGACTCGTCCCACTTAATATCAAACTCAGGCCAATCTCCAACAGGCAGCCCCAATACACTATCCATTATGCATCGTTCTTCCTCTAACTTACTGTTTTTATATGACATGTCATTTGATTCCTATGAATTATTAGCACATAACGCCCACCTAAGGGGCTGGCAACGCATTAACACTAAACTCAACCACAACAACCGTAACCACTGCGGCTCAATGGGACTGGAAACGCCACGCGTTGACAGTCCCTCTTGAGGCGTTTGTTAGTTTCGTAGCCTATTGTTTAGCAATGACTTTTAAACACACTTGCTTGAAAGTGATTTTACGCAAATGCATAGAACAAGCACACGTCCAACGCCAAAAGCTGTGAAGTTGGCAGCCAAAACTCAAAACGATCAAGGCTAAGTTGGTCACGTTTAAGTGTCCGCGACAAAGAAAACCAGATCACAGCGATGAAGCGGCTATTTGTGAAGCCAAACTGGCCGTGTTGAACATCAACAACGTTAAAGCATCGAGGCTTGCTAGTTTTCAGCTACTTTGAACCCACTGAACTTTCAACACGTTCGACCAAGTTTGCATCAGGAAAAAACTCAAAAGCCAAATAGTTCACCTTGAACACTTAAAGCTGATTTTTCAGGGCATTGAATCTGAGCTTTTGATGATTTTTTCTAGATAGAAACTAACGCCCGCCTAAGGGGCTGGCAACGCATTAACACTAAACTCAAAAACAACAACCGAAACCACCGTGGCTAAATGGAACTGAAAATGTCACGCGTTGACAGTCCCTTTGAGGCGTTTGTTATGAAGCTTTTCCAACTCAGGGGTTATACGTATCGCAACATTTGTGTGGATAGAAGAAGATGCACTTAATATTCCAAGGAATGCAAAATAAATTGAGAAAGCGATAAGGATAAATGCATTCCAGCCAACTATTAGCACAGCAGCAAAGGAAAACAAAAAACAGCATAAGCTCATAAACATTGAAATATTAGAAAACCAAGTATCGAATTTTGCCTTAAATCTATCCGACTTTGAGACTGAAACTATAAAGATCCCATCTCTTTCAGTGATGTGCTCTTTTGCCAAGACAATTTGACGAAACGTAACATTAATATCTTCATCTGAATCTACGTCAATTGCTAATTTCCTAAAACTCGAATCTGCCCATAAACCTGTAGCTAACCAAAATTGCTCTCGAGCAGCCAGCTTACTTAAATATTCAGTCTCATTAGGTTCTAAACACCCACTATCAATACTTCCTTTTAGCGACTTATAGCGGGAACGCTTCATCTCGTATAAAAAATGTAAAATTGGACGTATGGAGAAAACTGCGAGCACAATCAATGACGAAACACTAACTTTCCAGTTTTCAGAGATTAGTCCTTGAATAAAAAACTGATATTGTTCCATCTTACTCTCCTAGATTCATAACGCCCGGTTAAGGGGCTGACAACGCAAACCACTGAACTCCAAATAACCACCGTAATCCCAAAGGCCGATTTGAACACAAACCGCCACGCGTTGGCAGTCCCTCTTTAAC
>NZ_CAWNTB010000134.1:0-2142 GCF_963877065.1 Vibrio sp. V01_P9A10T6 | reverse complement strand
TAATCATCACATATTTGCTGTTTCTTGATCGCGTTGGGTTGTTTAGTGTTGTGAATTCAGCGGCAAAATAACCTTCAGCATCCAAACGTCCGCCGAGAATGCTACGCTCGTCACTTTTCTTCCAAACCGTTAAATTTGAGTTTTTTGGTTTCTTTGCTGATTTGAAATTTTGGTTTATAAATGAATCGCTTAGTTGGTTTTCAGTTTTCAAGCAAGCCTTGTTCTTTGGTTTTGAAAGTATCGTTGTCAACCGGTTGGCCTAACAAACGGCTCAAGAGGGATTGCCAACGCGTGGCGACTTTAGCGTAAAATTGAAGTTCAGTGTTTACGGTGTGTTTTTTGAGTTCGGTGGTGCGTTGTCAACCCCTTAGCCGGGCGTTAGCTGTATTGTGAGATTCAAGGAAAACTATGAGTGAAGTAGAACAATGTAATAGTCGGAATATTCCATTACCAATTCAACGTGAAGTTCGTCAGAGATGTGGTTTCGGCTGCGTTATTTGTGGTTTACCGCTATATGAATATGAGCATATGGAGGAGTGGGCTGTAGTAAAGCGCCATGTTGCTGATGAAATTACACTATTATGCGACCAGCACCATAGAGAAAAAACTGGCGGGCTACTTCCAGTGGAAGTAGTGAAAGCAGCAAACAAAGCACCGTTTAATCTAAAAGAGGGAAACTCAAAGCCTTACAACTTACACTTTGCGGGGACTGAAGCAACAATAGAGATTGGTGGCAATAGCTTTACCTGTAAAGATAATGGTTACGGAACAGCAATGGTTCCGGTAAGCGTTGATGGTGCACCTTTGATTGGATTGATTTTAGCTGACGGCCATCTACTGCTGAATCTGGTTGTATTCGATGAATACAACGCACCAGTGCTTCACATCAAAAATAACCAACTTATCTATTCGACGTCCCCGTGGGATATACAGTTAGTCGGAAAAAAACTAACTATTAGAGAGGCGCATAAAAAAATTCTATTTGAAATAGAGTTCTTCCCTCCTAATCGTGTAGTTATTAATCGTGGACCCCTGTTAAGAAATGGAGTCGAAATCTTAATAAGACCAAGTAACATCCTAGTAACGAATAATTC
Source organism: Vibrio sp. V01_P9A10T6 (assembly GCF_963877065.1). Lineage (NCBI taxonomy): Bacteria > Pseudomonadati > Pseudomonadota > Gammaproteobacteria > Vibrionales > Vibrionaceae > Vibrio > Vibrio sp. V01_P9A10T6. The sequence continues at coordinate 1,048 of NZ_CAWNTB010000134.1, read as the reverse complement.
CACTCTACTTAGCGGTTGTCATGCTCATAATTGTTATGGTGGTTTAATAATTGGCTACCATGAGAAACCTGTTGGTGGTTTTATGGCACTACAGAGCATTCCTCGATACTTAGGTGACCGTGCTGAAGCATTAAGGTTTGAAAGGGAGTCACTTCAGCGTATGGAGTCATACAGCTAACAAACGCCTCAAGAGGGACTGTCAACGCGTGGCGTTTCCAGTCCCAATGAGCCGCGGTGGTTTCGGTTGTTGTGATTGAGTTTAGTGGTATGCGTTGCCAGCCCCTTAGGCGGGCGTTATGGCTCACACGATGTTCAAGGTTCGTCTGTATAGAGGAAATTATGGGATTCAAATTTCGAAAACGTATAAAAATTGCACCAGGGCTTCATGTTAACCTTAGTAAAAGTGGTGTTAGCACCTCAATCGGAAAGCCAGGTGCCACAGTAAACATTGGCAAAAAGGGTGTGAAAGCGACGGTAGGAATTCCCGGTTCCGGTCTGTCATATAGTCAGAATTTAACGAGTAGCGGCAGTCCGAAGGAAGTTTTGTCAAACACTGGTAAGGGCAGTTCCTTACTAGGCAAAACGTTACTAATCATTATAGCTTTCTTATTAGTAGCCAACTTTTTTGGTTCTCCTTCAGAATCAGTCAATTCGTTCAGTACGATTGAAGCTAAAAGTTTACGTGTAAGAGCAGAACCAACGACTAATTCAAAGATAATCAATCAATTGGTAGCTGGAGACAAGGTTAAAGTTATGCAAACAAATGGTGGCTGGGTACTTATTGAAGGTAATGGGGTTAAAGGTTGGGTTGCTTCAGAGTACCTTTCAAGTCCAGAGCCATAACAAACAATTTAAGAGGGATTCCCAACGCTTGGCATTTTTGCTTCTACTTCAATTTTAGTGTTTACGGTACAATGCGTTAGGTTGGGTGGTAGCGTTGCTCACCCCTTAATTGGGCGTTATGCTTAATCCATAAAAATCAGTAGGTTGTGTTATCGGTTTCTTTGGCATTTCGTTCTGGTTTTGTCGGCAATTCAATATTGTTTTT
>NZ_CAWNTB010000133.1:0-2194 GCF_963877065.1 Vibrio sp. V01_P9A10T6 | reverse complement strand
AGGTGACATTATGACAAAACGTACAAGACGACTATTTAGCGCAGAATTTAAGTTAGAAGCAGCGCAGCTAGTCTTAGACCAAAATTACTCAGTGACGGAAGCAGCCCAAGCCATGAATGTGGGCAAGTCCACGATGGATAAATGGGTTCGCCAGCTTAGAGAAGAACGCCAAGGGAAAACACCGAAAGCTTCACCTATGACCCCTGAGCAAATAGAAATTAGGGAATTGAAAAAGAAGCTGGCTCGCCTTGAAGAGCATAATGAAATACTAAAAAAAGCCACGGCTCTCTTGATGTCGGACTCACTGAACAATTCTTGATAATCAAGAAACTCAAGCAGAGCCACAGCGTAAAAATATTATGCGAAATCTTCAATGTTCATCGAAGTAGTTATAACTATTGGCTTAAGCGCCCAGCGTTAATTAATGCGGAAACAATAAAACTGCGCAGCTTGATTAGCGAGGCTCACTCCGCAAGCAATGGCTCTGCGGGAGCGAGAACCATTGCAGATATAGTCACAAATCAGGGTGTAAAGCTGAGCCGATACCGAGCAACAAAGCTAATGAGAACTCTTGGTTTAGTGAGCTGCCAAGAACCAAAGCATCGTTACAGAAAGGCTTCACAAGAACATATTGACGTTCCAAATCACTTAAGTCGTCAATTTGCTGTTACGGCTCCAAATGAAGTCTGGGCTGGCGATGTTACGTATATTTGGACGGGTAATCGGTGGATGTATTTAGCGGTCGTTATCGATCTTTTTGCCCGCAAAGTGATTGGTTGGTCGATGTCTTTATCACCGGATTCTAGGCTAACAGGCAAAGCTCTTTCGATGGCCTATGAGTCTCGTGGTAAGCCTAAAGGTGTTATGTTCCATAGCGATCAAGGCAGTCATTATACTAGCCGTAAATACCGTCAATTGCTGTGGCGCTTTCAAATAAAACAGAGTTTATCTCGCCGAGGAAACTGTTGGGATAATGCGCCGATAGAGCGCTTCTTTAGAAGTTTGAAGACGGAATGGGTGCCAACTGTGGGTTATCATAGCTTCGCTGAGGCTCAACAAGAGATCACCCGCTACATTATCGGATATTACTGCCAACTCAGGCCACATCAGTATAACGGTGGTCTAACTCCCAATGAATCAGAACGATTATATTGGGAAAACTCTAAAACCGTGGCCAATTTTAGTTGACCACTACAGCTAGGCCTTTCTCTTCATACAATGGAGCACGATACTGTTCCATATAAATGGTCAGCATGATGTAATCATCGGCTGTCAGCTCAATTTGCCTATAAGAGTGTATTGTTTTGATAGACGGTGGATTTTTCCTTGGGTCTAAAACATCATCTGGCAAGTTTTGAACAACCAGGATGTAATGTACGTCTCCATTAGCATCAGGCAGGGACTCACCGATGCAATCGGTCATTAGCAATAGCACCTCGCCAACCCGCAATCCATAGTTGAACATTAATCGATGAATGAGATAATTTCGATACTGTTGAAACCCCTCTGAAAAAGGGTTTTGAGGATTGATTACAGCCTCAAATAATTCGCCACTCTTTGTGTCCACAAATTCAGGAGTCGAAGGAAGGAGCATGTTGGTTAGCTCAATTGATTGCTGTGCTTCCAAACTCTTATAACTATGAGCAGGTTCGTTTTGAGACACTTTCGTTTTATCAAATGTCTTAATTTTATGCTTTAGGTTTGATTCGTTGCTCAAGTGGCTATTGCTCGCATCTGCTGGCGACATGTCTTGATATCTCAGGTTCATATAACGATCATTGAGATACCTAAAAAACTTACCAACATTTCTAATGTGAGCACCATAGCTGGTTTTGTTCGCTTTACTGATTGCTAGCGGCAACAAGCCGATAGGTTGAATGTCTTGCTCATCAATCAGATGCTGTTTCGTAAGGAGGTAATGAAAGAAACCGTCAAGCTCTTCTATAAAGTGCGAAATGTTATAAGTCTTGGTGTGAAAATCGAAGTCAAATGTAGTTTTGTGTTTTTTGTAATAATACTCATGAAAAAAGCGCAGCGAAGAAAGAATATTTTCTTGTGTACCAAGTGCTTTGTTACTCAGCTCATTCATTCCATATATCGAAACGAACATGGCAGGTAGGGTGGTTATGTTATCAATCAGGATATGAGAGCGCTGACCGTTTCTTTCTGTATGTATAATTGAATAAGCCATGAA
>NZ_CAWNTB010000132.1:0-36524 GCF_963877065.1 Vibrio sp. V01_P9A10T6 | reverse complement strand
CGTACTGAGCTGTCACATGGATACCGTCAAACCGGGGATTGGCATTACACCCGTCATTGAAAATGGCGTCATTCGCTCTAACGGTGAAACCATTTTAGGCGGCGATGACAAATCGGGTATTGCGGCCATTATGGAGGCGATCCGAACGATTAAAGCGCAAAAACAACCTCATAAAACCATTGAAATTGCATTCACCGTCCATGAAGAAGGCGGGCTACAAGGCTCCAAACACTTTGATATGTCTCATATTCAATCGGCTAAGGCGATTGTGCTCGACACTGGTGGTCCAATAGGAACCATTGTTAAAGCCGCCCCAGGGCAGCAAAAAATCATCGTTAGTATCAAAGGCAAACCCGCACACGCAGGCCTTGCCCCTGAAGAAGGTATTAGCGCTATCGCCGTCGCGGCCGATGCGATTACCCAAATGAAATTGCTGCGTATTGATGAGGAAACCACGGCGAATATCGGCCTTGTTCATGGCGGTGGCGCAACGAATATCGTCATGCCTGATCTTAGAATTGTCGCTGAAGCCCGTTCATTGAATGATGATAAGTTGAGCCTACAAGTTGAACATATGGTGTCAACATTTCAGGCCGCGGCGCACAAGCATGGCGCGCAGGTTAAGATTGAATCTACTCGTGCTTACAACGCCTTTGTATTGGATGAAGAGCATCCGCATATCGTTGCGATCAAAAAGAGCTTTGAATCGGTTGGGATTGCACCAAAAACCAAACGTACTGGTGGAGGCAGTGATGCAAACAACTTTAACGAAAAAGGATTAGTGACCGTCAATTTGTCAACGGGCATGGCGAAAGTTCACACCACCGAAGAGTATATTGCGATCAGTGATATGGTGAAGATTGCAGAATTCCTAACAACGTATTTGACCGAATAAGCCTTACGATAAAACAGGCCTCATTTTCGCGAGGCCTGCTAAAGAAACATTGGTGGGATTTATATAAATTATAAGCCTATATTTTCCGTTAACGCTTTGATTTGTTCTAAATCCATGCGGTGAACTTGGATCATCTGATCGATTTGGCTAATTCTTGAATTCGCTTCATCTTGCTTATCACATGCGTCTGATTTTGCATCCCACGACTTACCTTCTAGGTAGACATCACAATCGGTTTTGAGCGTTTTGAGCTTCGGTACTAAACTTTCTTTCTCTTTTTGCAGCGCTTCTAACTCTTGCTTAATTTTCAATTCACGTTGGAACAGTTCGCGTGAACGTTCAAAAATCGTTGCCTGCATATCGGCTTGCCGATTTAATTTAGAATTTTTGTTCTCAACTTGTGCTAGTGCATTTTCCTGTGTATTAAGTTTCGCTTGCAGCGCTTTATTTTCTGCCATTAACGCTTGGTATTGGCTTTGCGCTTGATCCAACTCTTGTTGATACTGCTTTTGTTGCTCTTCTAATGCTTGTTGAAGTTTATTTGCTACTTCAGCGTCGACACTGGCGACTTTTAATTGCACTTTTTCAGCTAATTGGCTTTTATCTTGGGTGAGCTGTTCATATTTTTCTTCTAGCTGATGGTATGTTTTTTGCCAGTTATTCGTGGTGATACTTGAACCGATTAAGCCACCTAATGCTAACCCCAACACCCCTGCTAACGCGATGTAGACGTAGGTGCGTTTGTCTCGTTCTTCAATCACTACGACATCGTCTTGTGCATCAATGTCCGTCTGTTTGTTCACTCTTTCGCTCCTATCTATCTCAGCGAGTTAATTCAGTAATCACAATTGAGGCAGCATAAATGACAAAAGCAGTGAGTAAAGAAACCACCACACCTTTTTGCAACTTTTCGTTGGTACGATAACGAATAAAAATAAAAGCAATGGCGATCAATAAAATAATGGTGATGAGTCGTGTCATTAGCCTATCCTCTCACGTAGTGTATATCATTTATAACACGCGATAAGTCAGAAAAAAGTAGAACAATCGACAACAAGCGTAAAGTTTTCACCCCTCATCCTACGTTTACGTCTATAAATGGTTAACAAACCACCAAACGGCAGCAAATTGAGATCAAAAGCACAATTTTTCTTGTCTTGAAAAACGCTTTATGTAACATATCTCGCCTTGATGGTAAGCGCACTTATCATCAGTTCCGATGAAGACTGCAGGAGAGTAGCCTTAGTTTATTCAAAGTATGAGTAAACAGGCTCGCCGAAGAAGTAAATCTTTCAGGTGCTAATGCTCTCTCTTATGAGAGTTGGCGAGGACTGTAGTTGGAGGAACCTCTGGAGAGAACCGTTTAATCGGTCGCCGAAGGAGCAAACCCTATTTGGGGTGAAACTCTCAGGCAAAAGGACAGAGGAGTGGAAAGTTACAATCATAAATAGGTGTGGTTTCTTCACCACTGGCCTGCTGTGATCTTTTTGTGGGATCTTTTCAGATTACTGCCCTTTCCCTCTTCTCCTTAACTGTCGTTTTATTAAGGGGAACTAATGAACAACCTGCAATCTATTCTTGAATCTATAGACAACTTTGTCTGGGGACCACCACTTTTAATTTTATTGGTCGGTACAGGCATCTATTTTACGTTTCGTCTCGGTCTTATCCAATTTCGACATTTACCTACCGCACTTAAGATGGTGTTTAGTAAAGACAAAGACGCCGGTAAACAAGGCGATGTATCAAGCTTTGCCGCCTTATGTACCGCACTTTCCGCGACGATTGGAACCGGTAATATCGTTGGCGTAGCGACAGCGATTAAGCTCGGTGGGCCGGGCGCGCTATTTTGGATGTGGTTAGCCGCGCTGTTTGGTATGGCGACCAAATACGCTGAATGTTTACTGGCAGTAAAGTATCGTCAAGTGGATGACAAAGGCCAAATGGTTGGTGGCCCGATGTATTACCTGCAATATGGCGTGGGCTCGCGAACTTTGGCGGTTTATTCGCCCTATTTGCCATCGGCGTCGCTTGTTTCGGCATTGGTACATTCCCACAAGTCAACGCGATTTTAGATGCTACTGAAATCTCTTTTGGTGTGTCACGCGAAATATCAGCAGTGGTTCTAACGCTGTTAGTCGCATTTGTCACGGTCGGTGGTATTCAATCAATTGCTAAAGTGGCTGGGAAAGTGGTACCTGCCATGGCCCTTTTTTACATCCTTGCGTGTTTGAGTGTGATCATCAGCAACAGCGATCAATTACTCACGGCTATCAGTTTAGTTATCACTTCTGCCTTCACTTCCACAGCCGCTACTGGTGGTTTCTTAGGAGCGAGCATCATGCTGGCGATTCAATCAGGGATTGCGCGCGGTGTATTTTCTAATGAATCTGGTCTTGGCAGCGCGCCAATGGCCGCGGCGGCAGCGAAAACTGACTCTTGCGTAAAACAAGGGTTGATTTCAATGACTGGTACTTTCTTTGACACCATCATTATTTGCACCATGACCGGGCTTGCGCTGATCTTAACTGGCGCATGGCAAAGTGATTTTTCTGGTGCCGCTATGACAACCTATGCATTTGCCGTGGGCTTAAATGCGGAAACCTTGGGCCCGATGATGGTCTCCATTGGTTTGATGTTTTTTGCCTTTACGACGATTTTAGGCTGGAACTATTACGGTGAGCGCTGCGTGGTATTTTTGTTTGGTACCAAAGCAGTAATGCCTTATAAGCTGATTTTTATCGGTTTGGTGGCATCAGGTGCGTTCTTGCACCTTGATATGATTTGGATTATTGCTGATATCGTTAACGGTTTAATGGCTATCCCTAATCTGATCGGATTAATCGCATTACGTCATATTGTGCTTGAAGAGACCAAGCTATTTTTTGAAAAACAGTCAGCGCCTTTTACCCGTGGTGCTCAAACCCAACATTAATCGTTTGCCAGCCGATAAGCATGTGGCAATGCTTATCGGCAACTTTAGGCGACTAAAGAGCAACTTCTTAAGCCGCTTCATCTTCTAGTAGCAATTTCACCCCAAGCGCGACTAGCACAACGCCTGTTGTCCCTTCCATCCATTTCATAAACGACGCATTTTTGAGTAAGTTTTTTGCAAAACTCAATGCGCCCGCTAAACCGCACTGCCAGCACATAGCGATAACAAAATGAATGGCAGCCATCAAAAGCGATTGCAACAACGGAGAATATTCTGGGTTAATAAATTGCGGCAAAAATGCGAGATAAAATACTGCCGTTTTAGGGTTCAACACATTGGAAAGAAAGCCTTCACGCAATGACCGCTTCAGCGTAAATTCACTGTGTGAAATCGCCGTAACCTGCATACCTTGGCTATTTTTCAGCAACGCTTTTAAGCTGGATAGTCCCAGCCAAATTAAATACGCCGCACCAATCATTTTAACCACATGAAACAGCTCGGCCGATTGTGCCAAAATCGCCGAAATACCAACGGCGGAAAAGGTCGCATGCACAAATAGCCCCATGCAAATACCCAAACTTGTTATGCTGCCGTCAGTGAACCCAGCTCGTGATGTGTTACGAATCACCAGCGCCGTATCTAGCCCTGGAGTTAGCGTTAATATAGTAATTGCGATCAGAAAGGCTTCAACGTTTTGGATATACATACCCGTCCTTGTATAAAAGAAATGTCATCGTTTGCCTTTTTATACCTGAGCTCTTTTATAAAGTCTTTAACAGTTTTCACTGGATAAGAAAATAATGAAATACTCATAGCCTTGTCGGTTTGGGTCACGCTCTTTCACCTTAATTGACTTTGATGGCCTTGGTTAGACACTTAATGGTTGCTACACTAACTCTTCTTTTACGTCACGGAAGGCTAATTCCATGGATGCATTCAATCAATTAGTTCAACACTCTAAGAAAATTTCACATTTCAATCATTTAGCGGCTATTTGTGGCTGGGATCAAGCCGCAGTAATGCCTGCTGGCGGCGCTCAAGCTCGCTCGGAAGCGATGGCGCAATTGTCCGTTCATATTCATAGTTTACATACTCAACCTCAATTAGCTGAATGGTTCGATAAAGCACAAAATGAGTCATTGGACGATGAGCAAAAAGCAACTCTGCGTGAACTTAAACGCCACTGGCAGCAGGCAAACATACTGCCTGAAGCTTTGGTGCAAGCGAAATCTCTTGCTGGTTCAAAGTGTGAACATGCTTGGCGTACCCAACGCAAAAACAATGATTGGGTCGGTTTTGAGAAAAACTGGGCTGAGGTGGTCACACTCTCACAGCAAGAAGCGCAGATCCGCGCTGATGCTACAGGTTTAACGCCTTATGATGCGATGCTCGATCTTTACGAACCGGGTACAACAACTCAATCATTGGACGCTGTTTTCAGCGATGTTAAAACTTGGCTGCCAACGTTAATCGATCAAGTCATAGAGAAGCAACGCGCCGAAGAGATCATCATGCCAGCTGGCCATTACCCTGCTGAAAAGCAAAAGGCATTAGGCTTGGAAGTCATGAAACTGCTTCAGTTTGATTTTGAACACGGTCGCCTTGATGAAAGCGTTCACCCTTTTTGCGGCGGTGTTCCAACCGATGTTCGGATCACCACTCGTTATAATGAGTCGGAGTTTATTCAGTCTCTAATGGGCATTGTCCATGAAACGGGCCACGCACGTTATGAGCAAGGCTTGCCTAAACATCTTGCAGGTACACCAGCAGGAGAAGCGCGTTCGATGGGTATTCATGAATCTCAATCGCTCTTTTTTGAAATGCAGATGGGGCGCAGTGAACCCTTTATTGAGCACTTAGCCACCCTAGCCGCCCGCTATTTTTCAGGTAGTGAAGATAAAGTATTTGCACAAGCGAATTTCCAGAAGATCTACACTCGCGCTGAAAAAGGCTTTATTCGTGTCGATGCCGACGAGCTCACTTATCCAGCGCATGTCATTTTACGTTATGAAATTGAACGTGATTTGATCAATGGTCATATCAAACATACCGATGTGCCTGAGCTATGGGATCAAAAAATGCAGGCTTACCTCGGCCTTTCTACCCAAGGAAATAACCAAAACGGCTGTATGCAAGACATCCACTGGACAGATGGCGCTTTCGGATATTTCCCAAGTTATACACTTGGCGCGATGTACGCTGCGCAGTTTATGGCAGCAATGAAGAAAACGGTGGATGTTGATGCCGCCATTCGCAGTGGTGATTTATCACCAATATTTACTTGGCTTGCCGATAATATTTGGCAAAAAGGTAGCCTATTAACAACCGATGAATTGGTGAAACAAGCGACTGGAAATGTGCTTAACGCTCAATATTTCCAAGACCACCTAAAGCATAGATACCTTTAGCGCCAAACTTAAAAAGCAGCTTAAATCGCTGCTTTTTTTACACTTAGTTAACGCTCAATAACACGCAGGAATTCATGATGAACTTTTCATCAATGCATCTTTACGCAAGCGCCATACTGTCAGTAACATCGCCAGTAACGCTAGCACGCTCATGCCAATATAAACCAAGCTAAAACCTTGTGATAATACCTGAGTGGAAACGCCGGCCTGCTCGGCACCGTGTTCAGCAACCATGACTTCGCTCGGCACTCTCAAATAAAAGAGCGCGGAACAGAACGCAACACCGAGTGCACCGCCGAGTTCTCGTCCAAAATTAAACAGTGACATGCCAATGCCGCGATCGCGTGCGGGTAAGACACTTTGTACAACAACGCCTAAGGCCGGTAAGGTTAAACCAATACCTATACCCGCAAAACCCAATGCAAATTTCACCCACATATCGTAATGAACTTGCCACAATGCAGCCATAGCTAAAGCAAAACCGACGATCACTAACATCTTATAACGACCAAACTTCGCGATGAGCTTCCCACCCACATAAGCGCCAGAGGTAATACAGACCATGAAGATCACCATAATGGCACCGCTTTCTGACGGAGTGAGTCCTTTTTGCCACTGAAACTGCAGTGGTAAATAGACCAAAAGCGCAAACATCAGCATTTGCGACCCCATAATAAGAACAATCGCGGTCAGATAATTCGGAAGACGTGCTAAACGCGCCGGTAAGATAGGATCACTCACTCTGCGTTCAACAACCACCAAAGCAACTAAACACGCCAGTAATGCAAACGCGCCCCAGCCAGTAGGGATAAATGAATGTGAAGAAAGTAATAACAGCAGCAAAGTCGTCGCACTCATGAGTAACGCTGCTCCCACCCAATCAAAGCGACTATCTCTGCGTTTATTGAGATGCTTCAAATAGCGGTTAACCATGTAAAGTGCCACCAACCCTAGCGGTAAATTAATACCGAATACCCACCGCCAACTGAGGTAGTCAGCAAAATAGCCGCCAAGTAGTGGCCCTGCAATACTGGACACCGCATAAACCGCTGAAATATAACCTTGGTACTTGCCCACTTCGCGCGCAGGAATTGAATCGGCGATAACGGTAAATGCCAGAGCTATTAAGCCTCCACCGCCAATCCCTTGAATCACACGAGCACCAATTAAACTGGGTAGATCAAAAGCAAAGGTACACAGCGCGGAACCCAACATAAAGATCACGATACTGACATTTAACATCCGAACTCGTCCGAACAAATCGCTCAGTTTACCGTAGACGGGCAATACAGCGGTCGATGCTAATAGATAAGCAGTAATCACCCATGTTAATGCTTGTCCTGCCGAGAGATCTTGCCCAATAAGAGCCAATGGAGTGGTAACGATGCTTTTTTCAAGCGAGCCTAAAGCGATGACTAAAGCAACGCTGGCAAAAATAATTTTCGGATTAGCCGAATAAGTTGAATCGGTAGGCATGTGCCCCTCATATGAACTTGATTAGAATGCGCGACCGACACGATAACGTAATAGTGCACATCCTAAAATAGGATAGAATGGGATGGCTTATTGCATAAATGGGATTAATGATGAAACTTGATGATTTATCACTCTTTTTAACGGTAGTGAAATGTGGCAATTTTACGCTGGCAGCAAAACAAAAAGCCTTGTCCACCAGCACGTTGAGCCGTAGAATTCAGCAGTTGGAGCAAGATATTGGCAGCATTCTACTGATCAGAAACAGTAAAGAAGTAGTACTAACGAAAGAAGGCGAGCATTTGTTTGAAACCTATGCCAACCTATTTAGCCAAATAGAAGATAAACAAGCACAAGCTTTAAAAGCCAAACAAGAGTTTAGAGGCGAGATCGTCATTAACGCGCCAATCCTACCCATTCGGCATCAGCTAAGTCCATTAGCACTGGAATTTTGTCAGCAACATCCTAAAGTCAACATTCGTATTCAAGTCGGTGCAGGGCTGGATTATCATACCCAGCACGACCTTGATATAGCGCTGCGTTTTGGTCCACAACCGCAATCCGATTGGGTTGCGCGCAAACTAGCTAATAACCCTTCCGTGTTGTGCACAAGTCCTGACTACTCGGCCTCTTTGCTGCTAAAACATCCAGAGCAATTACTTTCTCTGCCACTACTCACTTTAAATACCAAACAAGCGTGGATATTTGAACATCAGCAAAGCAAAGAACGTTTTCAATTTATCCCTCAGGCACGTATTAGCTCTGAGGAAATTGATACGATTTTGCAAGCCACATTCATGAATATGGGTATTGCAAGGTTACCTAAAGGATTAATTGATAAGGAGTTAGAGGAGAAACGATTAGTGCCATTATTGCCTAATTGGCAGATTGAAGGAGCGGATGTTTATTTGCTGCACCCTCAGAGACGTTTTCTTCCTGAGCGAACTCAGGCATTTATTGACTACATCATCAATCACTGGTCGCGCTTTGCTTTCAGTTACTGGCGTACTTGAGAATGTACACCACACCATACTGCTCAAATAAAAAACCACTTCTTGCTACTAACGAGCAAGAAGTGGTTGAAAGCGATTGAGTGACTAGATTAAAGAAAGTGGAAGGTCGCGTTGAATGAAACCGTACCAATATCGTCATCGCCCAAAGTGTAATTCATGTAACTTGCACCAACTGAAATTGGCCCCATCAGGAAGTATTCAGCGCCTACACCGTACATGATGTCAAAACCATCATCTATTTTATTGCTGTTTAATTTTTTATCCCAAGAATGCAAACCACCCTTGGCATACACATGCAGAGGGCCAAAATCAATGCTTGGCTTTACCGCAAAATAAACAGAAGAGGCCGCGATTTCATTCGTGGCACTGACTTCAAATTTGCCATGGTCGGTGTAACCCGCTTCGAGGCCAATCAGAGGAAGAATACCAGTACCGGCATGAATGTTGTACGAAGTGCCGCTTTTACCATTCAAATCCGATTGGCCTACCGATGCGCCGCCATAAATCCAAGAGTCAGCAAACGCCATTGAAGATGTACTGATCAGCGCCAGTGCGATTAAAGTCTTTTTCATGATGAACCTTCTTTATTTAATTTGGCAGTGGCCTCAAAACGGCGACCGATTGCCACATAGCGTCAAATTATAGTGAACTGTTGGTTAGATGCAAATCTTATACCTAACAAGCATCAATCGCATTTTTTATACGTTTATCTGAAACTGGATAAGGAGTGCCAAGTTGCTGAGCAAATAAACTCACGCGAAGCTCTTCAATCATCCAACGGATCTCTTTAACATTTTCAGGTACTTCTGCACCACGAGGTATCTTGTTTAGTAGCGCTTTGTAATCATTGGTTACCGCTTCAATTTTCAACATGTGCAAACGATCCTTATTTGGATCAATGGGTAACTTCTCCATCCGACGTTCAATCGCGCGCATGTAACGCAGAATATCCGGCAAACGCTTCCAGCCGCATTCGGTGGCAAAGCCTTTAAAGATCAAACCTTCGATCTGCGCTTTGATATCCGATAACGCAAAAGCCATCGTAAAATCGATTTTCCCTTTCAGCTTTTTATTAATGTTGAATGCCGTGGTAAGGATCGTCTCCACTTGTTGGGCGATATCGACCACAGTATCGCCCAATTCAGCGCGCACAAACTCTTTCAGTGCCTCAAACTGCTCCGGCTCCCACACTAAACCGCCTTGCTGCTCAATTAACTTATCAATCCCACAAGCAATACAGTCATCAATCAGGTCCAGTACTTTGCCATACGGGTTAAAGTAGAGCCCCAATTTTGACTTGTTCGGTAAATTGGTGTGCAGATATTTAATCGGTGAAGGAACGTTCAGCAAAATCAGACGCCTTTGCCCTGCTTTCATTGCATTGAGTTGTTCTTGCTCGGTCTCAAAAAGCTTAATTTCAACACTCTCTTTACTATCCACTAACGCTGGATAGGCTTTAACCTCGAAACCGCCGCGCTTTTGTTGGTACACTTTCGGTAATTCACCAAAGCTCCACGTATGCAGACCTTGCTGTTCAATATCATCGTCTGCCACTTGAGAGAGTGTTTCTTGTACTTTCTCTTTCAAACTCTCTTTCAACTGATATAAATCTTTATGCTCGTTGAGTTTGCGATTTTTATGATCCACCGCGCGAAAAGTGATTTTTAAATGATCCGGAACTTGCTCTAACTTCCAATCTTCACGCTTCACCTCGACGCCCGTCATGCGTCTTAACTCTTTTTCCATCGCATCCAATAAAGGCAATTCCATCGGTGTGACACGAGCTAAAAACGCATCCGCATAGTTAGGTGCCGGTACAAAGTTTTTGCGCAGTGTTTTAGGCAAAGACTTGATGAGGCTGACAACCAATTCATGACGTAACCCGGGGATCTGCCAATCAAACCCTGTCGGCTCAATTTGATTTAGGATCGGCAATGGCAAATGTACCGTGACACCGTCACTATCTACTCCAGGTTCAAATTGATAGCTGAGCTTCAGTTTAATACCGTTTTGTTGCCAAAAGTTGGGATAATCTAAATCAGTGATGTGGCTAGCATCACCTTTAAATAGCATCTCTTTTTCAAAGTTGAGTAGATCTGGGGTGGCTTTGCTGGCTTTTCGCCACCACGCATCAAAATGACGCCCAGAGACCACATCAGTTGCGACTCGCTGATCGTAGAACTCGAAAAGCTGTTCATCATCAATCAAAATATCGCGGCGGCGAGATTTATGCTCAAGCTCCTCGACTTCAAGTAATAAGCGACGGTTTTGCTTGAAAAACGCATGTTTGGTTTCCCAATCACCTTCAACTAATGCACTGCGAATGAAAATCTCACGACATAGTGGCTCGTCAATGGTGCTGTAGTTAATCAAACGTTTAGGCACAATTGGAATGCCATATAACATCACTTTTTCATAGGCCATGACGGCGGCTTGTTTTTTTGACCAATGCGGTTCGCTGTAGCTACGCTTGATCAAATGCTGTGCCAGCGGTTCCACCCATTCAGGCTGGATTTTAGCTGCAATACGCCCCCACAGTTTAGAGGTTTCCACCAATTCGGCGACCATCACCCACTTGGGCTGCTTTTTAAACAGACCAGAAGCGGGAAAGATATTAAAGCGGGCGTTACGAGCCCCTTGGTATTCATTTTTTTCTTGGTCTTTGATACCGATGTGCGACAGTAAACCAACCAAAATTGCGCTGTGGATACTTTGGTAATTGCCCGGTTCGTCGTTCAATTTGTAATCCATTTCACGCATCGATTGGTGAATTTGGAAGTAGACATCCTGCCATTCGCGTACCCGCAAATAATTGAGGTAATCTTGTTTACACTGCTTACGAAATTGGCTGCTGCTTAACGCTTTTTGCTCAGTTTTAATGTGGTTCCACAAATTCACTAGGCTCAGGAAATCGGACTCTTCATCAAAAAATCGGCGATGTTTCTCATCTGAGGCTTGTTGCTTATCTGATGGGCGTTCACGTGGGTCTTGAATCGAAAGTGCAGCGGCAATCACCATCAGCTCTTTTACGCAGCCAAGCTTTGGCGCTTCGAGCACCATACGCGCCAAACGGGGATCAATCGGCAAGCGTGCTAATTTGCGCCCCATATCCGTCAACTGCTTTTTGCTGTCGTGACCATGTTTATTGGTATCAGGAACAATCGCACCAAGCTCTTCAAGCAAACGCACACCATCTTGAATGTTGCGTTTATCCGGCGCTTCCACAAACGGGAATGCTTCAATATCACCCAGCCCAAGTGCGGTCATTTGTAAAATAACCGAGGCTAAGTTGGTACGCAGTATTTCCGGATCGGTAAATTCTGGGCGTGAAAGAAAATCCTCTTCGGAATAGAGGCGTATGCAGATCCCTTCTTCAACACGGCCACAACGTCCTTTACGCTGATTTGCACTCGCTTGAGAAATTGGTTCAATCGGCAAACGTTGGACTTTGGTGCGGTAGCTATAACGGCTGATACGCGCCGTACCTGGGTCAATGACATATTTGATACCCGGAACGGTAAGGGATGTTTCTGCCACGTTGGTGGCTAAAACGATGCGCCGCCCTATATGGGGCTGAAAGATTTTATTCTGCTCACCGGCGGATAATCGTGCATAAAGCGGCACAATTTCAGTATCACGTAAGTTACGTTTACTGAGCGCATCGGCCGTATCACGAATTTCTCGTTCACCATTCATGAAGATCAGAATATCGCCAAGTCCTTCAGCGCAGAGCTCATCGACGGCTTCAAAAATACCTTCAAGTTGATCGCGGTCTACGTCCTCTTCACCAAGCAGTGGTCGATAACGCGTATCGACCGGATAAGTACGACCCGACACTTCAATGATAGGCGCGCCACTAAAATGGTTAGAAAAGCGTTCAGGATCGATGGTGGCCGAAGTAATGATGACTTTGAGATCCGGACGACGCGGCAGCAGTTCTTTCAAATAACCTAAGATAAAATCGATATTTAAGCTGCGCTCATGCGCTTCATCGATAATGATGGTGTCGTACTGATTGAGAAAACGATCATGCTGGATTTCGGCCAACAATATCCCGTCAGTCATCAATTTGATCTGAGTCTGCTCGGAAATTTGATCGTTAAAACGAACTTTATAGCCAACAAAGCCACCCAGTTCTGTTTCCATCTCTTGCGCTATTCGGCTCGCGACCGAACGCGCAGCAAGGCGACGTGGTTGCGTATGGCCAATCAGGCCATATTTACCGCGCCCAAGTTCTGCGCAAATTTTGGGTAACTGAGTCGTTTTGCCTGACCCTGTTTCACCCGCCACAATTACCACTTGGTTTTCAGCAATCGCTTTGGCGATATCATCGCGTTTTTGGCTTACGGGCAATAAATCAGGGTAGTCGATGGTAACGCGGCTGTTGAGACGCTGCTGGGCCACCATCATTGACTGAGCAATATCGAGCGCAATTTGATCAAAAACGGCATGTTTGGCTTGCTCATTTTTTATTTTGCTCGCACCAGAGATGCGTTTACTCAAACGAAAACGATCACGCATCATGCATTCTTTCAATGCATTGCGCAGAGATGCCGCACTGTTGCTGCTAGCGTTCATTGACTTGTGTTGATTGGGCTGTGACGAGGTCAAAGCATTTCCTATTCATTTCATTACATAAAACTGAGCGGATTGTAGCATAATCAACGCTCCTGCAATCAGTTATCCTTTCACAAACGGCGAGCATTTATTCGCTTCCTCCTCGATTCCGGTATGTTTTGCCATCGTTTGTATGATTAAGCGATTTAAAATTGGGTAATCGGATCAGGATTTCTTATGTTTATAAGAAAATCGCCGCTACAATAGCGACATGATTACTGAAACGATAAAACTGTGAAAGCATCTGAACTGAAACACATACTCGATTCACTACCCGATAACACCGATCCAGAATTGGTGATGGGTGAGGCTTGGTTGCCTGAACGTCTTATTGACACACAATTGGACGGCCATTTTCTGTTTCTAGAGTTTGATAATGCGCCCGAGGAAGGTGAAGGAGAGGAAGAAGGTCGCGGTTTTGTTGAACATGAGATTGCCATGATACGGCGACGCTTTGAAGAAATTTTGCTAGAAAAAGCGGACAATAAATCCAAAGCCGATGCCATGTTAGCGCTTTTCCTGATGGGGCATGAATACTCAAGTTCAGAAGTCATTGAAATACTAGAAGACCCTAGCGTTCCTCAAGATCCGAATGATTTTTATCACGAGAACGATGAAGATGAAGATGAATCTCATGATATTTAGAATCTCACTTTATTCTGACTTGTGTTTTGCTCAATACGCCACTATTTAAACAATAATGACTCGAAATTTTCAGTAGGTTTTTTTATGTTTAATGCCATTACATCGCTATTCAAGCAACTCTTGGACGGAGAAGATTTAGGCCAGCGTTCCAACACTAACCCCAACCTAGCGATTGCTTGTTTGCTCAGAGAAGTGGCAGGAGCCGATCATCAAATTGACACACGAGAAAATGACGCTAAGTTTCAATTAGTTAAACGACTATTAGCGTTAGATGATACAGAAACCACGGAACTGCTCATTCGGGCAGAACAAAGCGTCAAACAGTCAGCTTCATTGTATGATTTCACTTCACAATTACGCGAGCTCTCGCAAGATACGCGATATGAACTTATCAAGGCGATGTGGCAAGTGGCGCACGCGGACGGTGAGATAGACCCACTCGAAGAGGCGGTGATCCGCAAAGCGGCAGAATTATTGTATGTCGACCACAGTGAATTTATCCGCGCTAAACTTTCCGCTCAAAAATAGAGCGGATTACAACATCGTTAACGCCAATTTCGCAAGGTTGTAGGCATCCACATAAGCGGAGTGCTGTCGCCCTTCCCACTCAATACCTTGCGCTTCTTGTGCGGCGCGGTGACCAATACGTTTTTCTTTCATTCTCTGCTGAATACGGTAGAGCGTTGCTAGGTTGATGAACTCGCTAAAAGGCATAACGATCCCCTTCTGCTCACACTCTTTAGCTAAAATTTGATCATCACGCCCCCACGAAACATAAATCTTGTTTGGGCCGCCAAAATTTTTGACCATTGATTGAACGACACCTGCAAGTGGTCGCCCCTGTTTTTCAATCTTACGCGGAGTTATCCCGGTTAACTCACTACAAAACAGCGAAATTTCGTCTTGCTCTGGCCTGACATAATATTGAGCGCGCTTCACAATCGTGCCCAACTGCACATCAATTTCAGCTAAACCCACTTCAATGATTTCACCCGTTGTCCCAACCCCATTTTCATTCCAGCAGCACATTTCTAAATCGAAGCAGACAACTCGGTTATAGTTCATTGTTCAGGCGTATCCTTTAAATATAAGTGGTCAAAAAACACTATCTTACTCGACTCCTCTCAAAAACTCGACTCTCGCCCTTTCGTTCGGACAGTTATTGGGCGATTGAAACTCGGTTGCGGCCATTTTCTTTGCTTTCGTATAACTTGCTGTCTGCCAAATGTAATAAAGACTCTTGATCATAAGTATGATTGATCGCCGCCCCAATACTGAGCGTGCAATACAGCACCTCATCCATGAACTCATATCCGGTTGATTCAACAGCCGCTCGTAACGTTTCTAAATAACACTGCAAAGGTTGAAGTTCTGACAATTCACAAACAATGCAAAATTCGTCCCCACCTAACCGAGCTAAAACATCATTATTTCCCATATGACGTGAAATAACCGTTGTGATATGTATTAGCATCTCATCGCCTGCAATGTGGCTATGGTTGTCATTAATCAGTTTAAAATCATCGACATCAAACATTACCAACGAAAAAGCTTTTTTCTGTAAGACGTTCTCTTGCAGTAAACGTCCGAATGCACGTCGGTTATACAACCCAGTCAAACTATCGTGGTCCGCTAAAAAGCGCAGTTCTTCAGTACGTTCTTCTAGCATCTCGCTAAGATGAAGTTTTTCTCTCATCAACAAATAGACAACATAACCTAACAAGATCGAAATAATTAAACCACCGACGCTGAGCGCCACTAAAATCCACTGTATGTTGCTCGCTATTGGTTCTGAGAACTTAAAATCAATTTTCCAATCACGGTTAGGCAGAGATAAGCGTTTCTCTATTTCTATGCCTTTGATTGAATCCCAATCTGGGCTTTGGAATAGAATCGGATCATCTTCGGCATCAAATCCGAGATCGGTTACTTTCATATACAATCGATGATCGGATGCCGTGCGGCTCACCAATCCATCAAAATAAGTAGAGAGTCGAATAACACCCACTACCACACCAATCATTTCCTGTTTGTTGTAGTTAAAAACGGGATGATATACCAATAATCCATCCTTTTTGTGGTGTGCTTCTATGCCATCTTGCAATAGGCGGACCTTATCGGATATAGCAGGTAGCCCCGTACTCTCAATATGTGCAGCAATTCTTTGAAAGCGAGGGCGTAGCGAATAGAAACCGAGCAATTCAAGGTTACTTTTGGTTTGAGGATAAATATCACTCAGAACATAAACGGGTTGTTCATTATCTTCAGAAAATCCAATCACCTTTTGACCCGCTTTAGGTACTGTAAATAACTCAAATTGAGGCAAACGATCCCTCATTAATGTTACAAATTCGTCAGCATCATCTTTCGTCACTTTCGCTAACCATTGCAAACCGATAAGGCTGTAGGATGTTGACATAACACCATGAGCAAAAACGTCAAATCCTTGCACATTACCCCCCTCGGTAGCATGCAAAAAATTGGCAGCCGAACCAATAAAACTGACATCATTTCCAACCAACGTGTCTAATATGCTTGCTTGATGTTCAGCGTGGCTATCAAACAACATGACGATATGATTCTTTTGATTAATGTAGAGTAATGAGATGACTGACGCTGTCATCATTAAGGTAATAATTGAAATACATAAAGGATAGATCACCTTTTTGTCGCTCTCGAACATAACAGCCTCTCCGTGGCTCAGGACTCAGGACTCAGGACTCAGGACTCAGGACTCAAATTACTCTTATAAAAGTAGGTAAATCAATAGCCAGTCACCAATTTATTAACCAATTAATCTTAAAGTTGAACCAGAATAGAGAATTAATGATTGATACTGCTCAAAACGCAAGCAATCACTTTAGCTTAAACGTGATGATGCGGACTTTCTATCCTGTATTCGCCTTGAATATGGTAAGCTGCGCCCCTATTTTTAAGTCTATTCACCGTAGGCTCACGAGAATTCCCACGCCTACTTCATTGTGTAAAGAGAATTGTGATGAACTTCGATTTAAATATGATCCCTACCACCTTTGATATGCTGCATGCTGGGCTCAGTGCATCAAGCCTTTTGCTACTTCTCATTGTGGTATCACGCAAATCAAAAGTCGTTGAGAAAGTTGTTGAAAAACCTGTCGAGAAAATTGTCGAAGTCGAAAAGCCGGTTGAAACGATTGTTGAAGTCGAAAAAATCGTAGAAGTAGAAAAAGTGATTGAGCGCGTAGTTGAAGTCGAATCTAAATTAGCGACAGCGCCAACCGATTCCGCCCTACAACTTTTGTCGTTAATGCAGCAAGAAGCTCGTCTGATTGACTTCTTAAATGAAGATGTCACCGCTTTTTCGGATGAAGAAGTCGGAGCCGCGGCGCGCGTGATCCACGCAGGTGGTAAAAAAGTTCTACAAGATTACATTCAGCTCACGCCCATTCGCGGCGAAGATGAAGAAAGCCGAATTACCATTGAAGCCGGTTTCAACCCGCAAGAAGTTCGCTTAACGGGTAATGTGACGGGTTCAGCACCCTTTAATGGCACCTTAGTCCATAAAGGCTGGAAAGCAACAGCTATCACTTTGCCTAAATTGGCTGAACAGTATGATGCTTCAATCAATCATCGCCCCTGCCGAGGTTGAATTGTAATGGAACAGACAGCGCCAAAATTTAGTATTGGTATTGACTTAGGCACAACACATTGCGTGCTCTCTTATGTTGATACACAGGATGAAAACGCTCGCGTTTCAGTAATGAGCATCCCTCAACTTACCGCGCCCGGTACGGTTGAAAGCCGTCATCAATTAGGCTCGTTTTTATACCAGCCTCATGAACATGAGATGAGCCCTGCCGCACGCGTTTTGCCTTGGTCGGCCGAGCCAAAAGCTTTAGTCGGTGCCATTGCGCGCAACCTTGGCAGTAAGACACCGATTCGTTTAGTCGCCAGTGCCAAATCATGGCTATGTCATGGTGGCGTCAATCGACGTGATGCATTTTTACCCGTGGGTAGCAGCGATGAAGTGGAAAAGATCTCGCCATTAAAAGCCACTGAGTATTATCTAGAGCATTTAAAAAGCGCTTGGGATCACGCTCACCCTGACTTCCCCTTAGCTACACAAGATGTCACGTTAACAGTACCCGCTTCATTTGATCCAGCCGCCCGAGATTTAACCGCTGAAGCAGCACGCAACGTTGGTTTTGAGCAATTAACGCTGCTTGAAGAGCCACAAGCGGCTTTATACAGTTGGATAGATAATAGCCACGATGCGTGGCGCGATGAAGTCAAGGTGGGTGACATTGTTCTCGTGGTTGATATTGGTGGGGGAACCACTGATTTATCCTTAGTGGAAGTGACTGAAGACGCTGGTAACTTAACGCTCAATCGGATTGCGGTTGGTGAGCACATCTTACTCGGCGGCGACAACATGGACCTTGCCCTTGCTTACCGTTTAAAAATGAAATTGGCGCAAGAAGGTAAAGAATTAGCCCCTTGGCAAGTACAAGCGATGACGCACGCTTGCCGAGATGCCAAAGAGGCGCTTCTTAATGACAGTGCCCTACATTCCGTACCGATTGTGGTACCAAGTCGCGGTTCAAAACTGCTCGGTACAACGCTTAAAACCGAATTGACTCAACAAGAAGTGCAACAAACCTTGGTCGATGGTTTTTTCCCACAAGTGAATATCACTGATCATCCGGTGCAAAAAGCACGTGGCGCATTAACGCAAATGGGCCTTCCCTACGCGCAAGACGCTGGAATTACCCGCCATATCGCCGCGTTCTTGGCAAAACAAGCCCATGCAATGGGTGGCGACATATCCGCTCTAGAAAAATCCGCTCTGAATGATAACCCATTTGCTGGCATGCCCGGTATGGGCGAAGCTCCGGAGATGGATTTTATCAAACCGACCGCCATCTTACTAAACGGTGGCGTGTTAAAATCCGATTTATTAGCAAACCGTCTTCTCAGCACTATTAATGCTTGGTTGAGCACTGTGGGAGCACCACAGATGAAGCGCTTAACAGGCTTAGACCTTGATTTAGCCGTCGCATGTGGCGCAGCGTATTACGGCGCAGTTCGTCGTGGACAAGGTGTGCGTATTCGCGGTGGCATTGCCTCGAGTTATTACGTCGGTATTGAAAGTGCTATGCCTGCCATTCCGGGGATCACACCGCCGATGGAAGCCTTGTGCGTCGCTCCATTTGGCATGGAAGAAGGAACCAGTGTCCGCGTACCAAGCCAAGAGTTTGGATTGGTCATTGGTGAGCCTGTACATTTTCAATTCTTTGGTTCAACAATACGCCGCGATGACGAAGCTGGCATGCACTTAGATTATTGGGCTCCAGAAGAACTTGTAGAGCTGCCCGAGATCCACGTCACCTTGCCTGTTTCTGAAGGACGTCGACAAGGCGAAGTCGTTCCGGTTCACTTAGCCTCAACGATCACAGAACTCGGGACACTTCACTTAGAAGCCATTGCGACCGACAACGGCCAAACATGGCACGTTGAGTTCGATGTGCGTGAAGATCCTCAAGTCACTCAATAATCCCCACACGGCATCTTCGGATGCCTTTTTTGAAATTCAGGAGCCTCCATGTATTCTCCTCGCTTTCTCGTCGGTATCGATTTAGGCACCACCAATACTGTGGTGGCATTTTGTGAAATCACCGAATCGTTAGAAGACTCACCCGTGCATCTTTTTGAGGTCGACCAATTGATTGGCCCCGGTGAAGTGGTTCGAAAACCACTCCTTCCGTCATTTCGTTATCACCCAGCCAACGGGCAGATCGCACCTGATGCCCTATCGCTCCCTTGGCAAATTGAACCGGTTATGGGCGATAGCAAAGAGGTAATTATTGGCCAATGGGCAAGAGATTTAGGTACAAAAGTAGAAGGGCGACAAGTATCCAGCGCGAAAAGTTGGCTCTCCCATCAAGGGGTTGATCGCAAGCAAGCCATCTTACCGTGGGCAGGCGCTCACGATGTGGCGAAAGTTTCCCCTGTCATTGCCAGCGCCAGTTATCTCAATCACATCCGGCAAGCATGGAACTACCGCCATCCAAGTCATCGACTTGAAGATCAAAATGTCATTATCACCGTACCGGCATCATTTGATGAAACGGCTCGTAAGCTCACCATCGAAGCTGCAACACTGGCTGGCTTAAGCTCAATTGTACTACTTGAAGAGCCACAAGCCGTTTGCTATGACTGGTACGCACGTCACCGCCATTGTGCCTCACAGCAACTGCAATCACTCCCTTTGATCTTGGTTTGTGATGTGGGCGGTGGTACGACAGACCTCAGTTTAATTGAAGCGAAACACAGCGTAGACAACCAACTTTCTCTTGACCGAATTGGCGTGGGCGAGCACTTAATGCTCGGAGGTGACAACCTTGATTTAGCATTAGCTCATCTAGCTGAACAGCGCTTTGACGGTTCGAAAAAATTAACCGCCGCTAGTTTAAGCAAACTAATTCAGCAAACTCGCCAAGTAAAAGAGCAGCTCCTATCAAACCAAGCCCCAGAGCAGCTAAAAATTACGCTCCTTGGCAGTGGTTCAAAGCTATTAGGCGCAGCAAAAAGCATTTCCCTGACGAAGCAAGAGGTGCATGACATTGCACTGGAAGGCTTTTTCCCACTTTGCTCGGTACAAGAACGTCCAAATAAACGCCGCAGTGCAGTGGTGGAATTTGGTTTGCCCTACGCAGCCGACCCTGCCGTGAGTAAACATATCGCTGAATTTTTAGCTGAACACCAAGCCGTTTCTCGCCTTGCGCTCAAGCAAGAGTCAAACGCAACGGCCATTCCCGTTGGATTACTACTTAATGGCGGCGTATTTAATAGTGAGCTTATCACAAAGCGCATCACTCAATTATTGACCGATTGGCGAGGTTCGCCGATCACCCTGCTTGATAATCCTCACCCTGATTGGGCAGTCGCACTCGGTGCTGTTGCCTATGGTAAAGCTCGCCAAGGTGCACAGCTTAAAATCGGCGGTGGATCGGCACGCTCCTATTTTTTACACCTGCCTGAAAAAAACAGTGCGGGACATGCTCTCTGTGTCTTGGCTAAAGGCACCGAAGAAGGACAAGAGATACGCTTAACCAGCCGCCGATTTTCACTGACGTTAGGTGAACCAGTACGCTTCAACATCCTGACCTCAACCCACGATATGTTTGCTGATCGCCGCGTTCAAAATGGTCTGTTATTGGCTGTTGAACATGAGCTTTTTACGCCATTGCCTCCTTATATAACGGCGTTAAAAGGAAATGATGCTGCTCTATTGCATGCTAACCAAAAGCAACGAGTGGAAGTTCAACTGGCTTGTCAATTAACTGAAGTCGGCACGCTTAAGATTGAATGTGTCAGTGTTGAGGACGAAAAAAACCGATGGAAACTTGAGTTTGAAGTTCGCAAGCACAGTGAGTCAGACAGTGAAATCCAACGTCATCCTCGCTTGTCAGAGGCGATTTCGTTCATCACACACCTTTATAGTGGCAATAAAAAAGCCTCTGATAACCAAGCCATAAAAACGCTTGGCAAAGATTTAGATAAGCTTTTAGGGCCACGTGATGAATGGGATTTCACCACGCTACGACCGCTCTTTGATGCATTTTCTCAAGGCCGTAAACGTCGACGTCGCTCAGAGCAACACGAGAAAAACTGGTTGCGTCTGGCTGGATTTGCCCTGCGACCAGGATTTGGCGACCCAACTGATCCTTGGCGTATGGAACAGATGTGGAATCTGTATCAACAAGGTATTCAATTCCAAAATCATCAAGGCTGGAGCGATTGGTGGGTATTTTGGCGGCGTATTGCTGGCGGACTGAGGCAGGAGCAACAAGAAACGATTCTAGCGGATATCGCTAAGTATCTTCACCCTAGCGCAATCAAAAATCCAAAATCAGCTCAAGAAGCGCACGACAAAGGGTACGAAGCAATGGTGCGGCTTGCCGCTTCGCTGGAACATCTAGAAGTGGAAGATAAAGTATTACTTGCCACGTGGTTTTTGAACAAAGCGATTAATCAAACTCAATGTGAACAAGCACACTGGTGGGCCGTTGGGCGGTTAGCCTCTCGGACGCTACTGTATGGTAGTCAACATTCAGTCATCCCAAGAGCGCAAGTGGAACAATGGTTACCGAAGTTGCTTGATCAAAACTGGCAAAAAGAACCGATGATTGCCTTTGCTGCGGTAATGATGTGTCGCAAGACAGGAGATCGTCTTTTTGATATTAGCGATGATGTTCGTCAGCTCGTTTTAGCCAAGATAAAGCAAAGTAAGGTTCCAGAAACTTGGTTTACTTTGGTGAATGAAGTGCATGACCTGTCTGACACAGAATCCAAACGTGTCTTCGGTGATACTCTTCCAAGTGGGTTGATACTGCTTAAAAAATGAATCGACCTAATTTGACCACTCTCGTTGCTATGATGATGAGAGCGGTCAAAGATAACGCTGAATGTAGATTACAATTTCCTAAAAATCGCTTCGCAATCCGTTTGCTGCATGTATTTTGGCGCAGGATAATTCCAAAACGCTTCACGAAAAGCTTGTTTGGCCAATTCTGGAATATGCTCTGGCATGAGCCCCTGTAACTGTGTAGGTATATGCAGTGTGTGATTGAGCTCTTTCACATACCCAATGAAGGCGTCCGCTTTCATTGAATCGGTCAAATGTGGATCGGTTATTTTGAGTACGTCAGCCAGTTTAGCCAGCTTATCTTTCGCCGCCTCTTTGGAGTATTCCAATACATGTGGCAACACAACCGCATTCGCTAAGCCATGCGGGAAATGGTATTTCGCCCCAACAGCATGGGCGATGGCATGTGTATACCCTAAACTGGCTTTGGTAAAAGCAAGTCCAGCGTAATAAGAGGCCAGTGCCATGTTTTGTCTCGCCGTCAAATTTTGGCCAAAGAACGCCGCTTTTTCCAAGTTATCGTGGATCAGTTTAACCGCAGCGATAGCATAGCGATCAGTCTCTGGCGTGGCATTACGTGATATAAAGGCTTCCACTGCATGCGTGAGTGCATCCAACCCCGTTTGCGCAGTAATATGAGTAGGCAAGGCCATCATCAGCATCGGATCTAACGCTGCAATAAGTGGCACAAGTTTCGGGTCTGTAATCGGTGTTTTTTGCTGAGTTTGAGGGTCAGAAACCACCGCAATAACGGTCACTTCAGAGCCCGTACCTGCCGTGGTTGGGATCACAAACAGCGGCGCAGGTGTTTTCCATACTTTTAACAACCCCACTAAACGTTTGATCGACTTGCGATTAGTAGCACAAGCGGCGATCACTTTTGCACAATCGATTGAAGAGCCGCCACCAATAGCAACAACGCCTTGGCACTTCTCCAATCGATACTGATGGAGGCCGGCTTCAACTTGATCATAAGTAGGATCAGGCAATACATGGTTAAACACCACACAACTGACACCAACGCGCTCAAACTCAAAGGTCAGTTTTTTTACATAACCAAGCTTTTCAATGCCTTGGTCTGTTACGACAAGCACGCGTTCAATACCCATCAAAGAAACCGAATAACAGAGTTGCTTGAGCGATTCTTTACCAATAAACAAGGTTGGCTTGGAGATGGGCAGAATCGCTGCGGCCAATTTGAGCACTTTCATGTATAGCTTATGCTGCCACTGCTGGTACTTGATCTCCATGATTGGTCTCGAGTTGTGAAGTTCTATTAACTAGACTAGGCAATACAACGAGTTATCTCT
The DNA here is from genome assembly GCF_963877065.1 of Vibrio sp. V01_P9A10T6. Taxonomy (NCBI): domain Bacteria; kingdom Pseudomonadati; phylum Pseudomonadota; class Gammaproteobacteria; order Vibrionales; family Vibrionaceae; genus Vibrio; species Vibrio sp. V01_P9A10T6. The sequence continues at coordinate 12,821 of NZ_CAWNTB010000132.1, read as the reverse complement.
ACCTAGAAAGTCAAATTTTGCAAGATAAGGCAAATAATCGCTGATCATTATTAGATTTAACGCCAACTTAAGCTCGCATTTTAATGCAAACCTTGTAAAATCCACCTCGCTCACTTTTTATACTTATAATTGAAATCATTAGCTGAGTACTCTGCACATAATTTTATGTGTCATAAAATAATCGACACGTCGTTTGGCTTTCGTCTTTGAGGTGCATTCCCTGCACTCAAATGGCATTCAAAAATTGTATTTTATTCAACCAATTACTGTAGAAGTCATGAACGAAGATAAGTTTACCAATGTCTATCGCTTGCCTGGTTCATTGCAAATTCGCATAGCCACATGGCAGCAAACCTTTAAAGGCACTTCTGATTTAGTGCTTCATCAAGTATTAGCCGCTAGAAATAATCAGTATAAACAGGCTGACTTTTGGCCTAAGGGCTGGTGTGTGAATCTGTTTGATGAGAGCGATATTTCCATTACGCAGCACGGTACCTACATTCAAACCAGTATGCGAACGATGATTGATCGTAAAATCTCGTATAAGCGCGTTTATCTCTCTCGACTACCTTTAGAAAAAGCCGAGCCCGCCTTGCTTCGCTTTAAGAAAGAGTGGATCCGCAACTACAATAATGTCGCCCAAGAGTATAACAAGAGGAAAAAGAAAGAGTTTATGGCCTTTGCCAAAGAAGAGGTCGAAACACTTTATCCTGCCATTCCTAAAGAACCTTTTGATAAAGCGCTATGGAACCGTTTAGTGGTTTCGATTGTTGGTCACGCCAATAAATTCAACAATCCTTACTTTGTTAAACATGCTGATTTTTAACGTAATAAAATTTAGCGTAATAAAAAAGCCAGAGTGGTTTCACTCCGGCTTTTTTGTCAGACATCGCAAATGAAAAGCACTGGCTGAATAACGTAGAATAGAAGAGCAATTAAGCGTAATTGGCATCCACTAATTCACCAGCAACAACTTTGCTCACTTCAGCACGATTTTCTAACCATTTTACAACCAACGCTTTATCTTCTTCTGTTGCTGAACGGTAGCGATCGGCTGCGCATACAAAGCCGTCAAAAATCTCTAATCCACCACCACCGAAACAAAGACCGATGTTATCAACGTAATCAATAAACTCATCAACGAAGAGATCGTATTGTTCAAAGTCTTTGATAGACGTTGTACAGCTAACTTCAAAACCGAGGATCGCAAATTCACCTAAAAACAGTTTCTTACGGATACGGCGGTTTTTTATTTTCTAGCTTGTCGATTTTCATCATATTTTCTCTCTCTTTTTGAATGCGGCATTTATACACCTTTCAGCACCATTCCAAAATGATTCTTTATATAAACCGCCACAAGCGGACACTTTCACAACAAATTGTTTCAAGATGTGCCAAGGCAAAACAAGTTAAAACAAGCCGCTCGTCAAGCTTAGTGACGTCAAATTAAAGTCAAGAAAATCATAATTATTGACTGCTTCGCAACTTAATCTAAAAACTTCGCACAACTTTTGAGCCTGCCACCCATGCACATTTTTATTTCATAGTGCATGGTTAAATCAGCTCATTTAGCCCTTGTAAATCGTATTTTTTGAGGTGGATTTATGTTTGATTTAAACGGTGAATGGCGATTGAGCTCACCCGAGTATCCCGATATCCAAATCGCGATGACACTGCCCGGCGACCAGTATCATGCATTACTGCAAGCGGGTTTGATCCCTCATCCCTATTATGCATCCAATGAGTCTCAGGTTCAGTGGGCTGGTTTATGTCATTGGGTATTAACAAAAGCGATCACTTTAAATGCGGCAGACCTTCAGTGCCCAAACCACTTACTGGAGCTGAATAAGGTCGATACGTTTGCTGATCTATGGATCAACGGACAGAAGGTTTTACAGTGCCATAATGCTTTTCAAACCTATACCGTTAATATTCGCCCTTATCTGCAAATTGGTCTAAATCATTTTGAATGGCGATTTGAACCTGCCGCTTCGGTAGCCAAGCAAAGAGCCGATGAGCTGCCCTTTCCCATTCCGTGGGCGCAAGGGAATAATCAACTTCCTCACATGAACACCGTGCGAAAACCTCAATGCCACAGTGGTTGGGATTGGGGTATATGCCTTGCTGTTTGTGGTATTTTTGCACCAATGCAATTAAAAACGGTACAAGAATATTCACTGCTGGGTGTGGATATTGAACAAGTTTGGCATGCTTTAACACACGTTACGCTGCACGTGAGAATACGGCATAGCGAATCGCTCTCCACACCCATCACACTTACTTTTGGCGATCAAACTATTACGATCGATAGTGAGGCATTTTGCAACCAAAGCAGTGTAGATATTGATGTTCACCATCCGCATCTCTGGTGGCCAAACGGTTACGGTGACCCTTATTTATACACACTGTCTATTACCATGGCACAGCAGCAGATCAACCGCCAAGTTGGCTTAAGACGTCTCACGTTGCGCACTGATCAAGATTCCATCGGCAGTGAAATGACCTTTATCGTGAATGAGGTCTCGATATCAGTGAAGGGCGCGAATTGGATACCAATGGACGCCATGCCAAGCAAAGTCAATTTTTCCCGTTATCAACAGCTGTTACGAGCCGCACAAGAAGCTCACATGAATATGATTCGTGTGTGGGGAGGGGGTGATTATGAACACGATCATTTTTATCAACTTTGCGACCAACTCGGATTATTAGTCTGGCAAGATCTGATGTTTTCCTGTGCACAATACCCTTCAACACCGAGTTTCTTAGAAGAGGTAAAGCAAGAAGTCACACAACAAATACAACGTTTGAAGCACCATGCTTGTCTTGCCATTTGGTGTGGTGATAATGAGGTAATTGGTTCATTAACTTGGTATCCAGAATCTCGAGAAAACCGTGAAAAATACCTAGTCAATTACGACCGACTTAATCGTTTTTTAGAAATCCTCGTCAATGAACAAGATCCAAGTCGCCGTTTTTGGGCAAGCTCACCTTGCAATGGTGAATTAGATTTTGGTGACGCTTGGCATGATGATAATAAAGGTGACATGCATTTTTGGGATGTGTGGCATTCAGGTAAATCCTTTGACGCTTACCATTCAATATCCCCACGATTTTGTTCAGAATTCGGTTATCAGTCTTGGCCTTCATTTAGTGAAGTGAAGCAGATTATCCCAGAAAGCGACTGGAATATCAGTGCGCCTCATTTTGAACATCACCAAAAGAATACTCGTGGTAATAGCATCATCACCGAAATGTTTACTCGCTATTTCCGTTTCCCGAATGGCTTCCAGCAGATGCTTTATTTGAGCCAAGTTCAGCAAGCCATGGCGATTAAAACGGCTGTCGAAGCGTGGCGGGCAACCTCACCGATTTGTCGTGGCATATTATATTGGCAACTCAATGACAACTGGCCCGTCGCGTCTTGGTCAAGCATTGAGTATTCTGGACGCTGGAAGCAATTACATTATCACGCCAAACGGTTTTATAACCCGCTTTTGGCCTGTTTTTCTGAAGATGAGAAACACCTATCACTGAGAGCCATTAATGATGCACCCGGTGAGCAATACCTTGTGGGTGATATATATTGGTTTGGATGGGAAGGAGAATTGCGAAAACATTGGTCAATCAATGAACGACTGCCCCAAGAGAGTAACCAAATCGTGTGGCAACACACAATAAAGGATTTCACACCAGAAAAAGGCGCGATCTACTTTGTCAGTACAGATGGCCAGCGGGATAATTTTTGGCTGCCGGATGTACCCAAACGCTTGCCCTTAAAATCGGCCCGCATATTGTGTGAATATCGTGCGGGCAGTCTCTGTTTGACCACTGACCGACCTGCACTTTACGTTCACCTAGAACATGACAACGTACTACAATTTTCTGACTCCAGCTTCTTTTTGCTCCCCAACCAAATGCGGACAATCTCCTTTAGATCAGACGATAAATCTCACTTAAACTGTACTATTTATCAACTGGCTGAATGAACTGAGCCGAATAAAGACAAACGCTCAGCCTTAAGGAAGGAAACGAAAAAGAGCTGCGCATCAAGCAGCTCTTTGCAAGCTAAACCATTTTTGCTAATGCATGTTCAACATTGGCTCATGTCAAACACTGACTAATGTTGAACACCAGATGGATTTTCACCAAATTCAGTCTGTTGATAAATATCTGCAAGGGTTTTTGCACGTTTTGCTGCCTTGCGTCGTTTCGTTGGTTCAAAGTATTGCTCGACCTGCTTCAATGTCTCTTCATGGTCTTGCGCGGATTGGACAAAGTCTGGGTTGGCTAACGCTTCTTGGCGAAGGCGGTTAACTCGTTCTAGCGTTTCCCACAACATATTTCACCTCCAACTTCACTGTGCATACATACAGCTTAGTAAAGAGTGACATAATGTCAAGCAATTAACTGTGGATTTATACAGTTAATTAAAATAAATGCTCATTATTTCAATGAGTCATTAATCTGCGAGGCCTCTTAAGGTGCGCACGTTGATTCTCGAAGCACCAGCTTACCTAGATAGCGATGTATCTTGGCATCATCCGAGCCCTTCCCTTCAGCCAATTGTAGGGCCAAGGCTACTGCATCCTTCGTCAGTTGCTCAATGGGAAGCGATATTGTTGAGAGATTGGGCACCGAATACGCAGCCGCAGGCTCATCATCAATCCCCATCACAGAGACCTGATTAGGTACCAAAATGGCATGTTCGTAAAGTGCGCGCATTGCTCCTAGTGCCATATCATCGTTACAGGCAAAAATAGCGCTGAACTCACTCTGTTGTTCTAATAACCGTTGAACCGCGGCATAACCCGCCAGCATAGAATTATCACCTTCAACAACGAGCGTGTGATTGAGCTCAATACCAGCCTGCTGCAAGCCTGACTGATAAGCAGCAAATCGCTGTTGTCCTGTATCACTGTCCAAAGGGCTAGTGATGCAAGCAATGCGGCGATGGCCAAGTTCAAGCAAGTGATTAATCGCTAAAGAAGCGGCTTGATGCTGCTCAAAACCAAAACTATGCAAACCGACTTCTTCCAAGGTTCGATTGAGTACAATCAGTGGCACTGAAACATCAGATTGCAATGATGCCAGCTCATGATTCGACAAATGGCGGCTGTAAAGCATGATGGCGTCACAACGCTGAGTGAGCAATGAGCGCACTGCTGCTAATTCGCCTGCCGCATTATCGTGACTGTCCATGACAAGTAAGGTCTTACGTGCTTGCTCGGCACCTTGTGCTGCTTGATGCAATAAGCTGCCAAAATAACTCCCTTGAAACTGAGGAAGTATCAGCCCAATCGCATTTGCACTGTTTGTGGCTAATGCTTGCGCCAACACATTAGGTTGATAACCCAAGGTGGACATGGCTTGTAAAACGGCTTCTCGCGTACTTGCTTTTACTTGGCCAGTTTGGTTGAGTACGCGCGATACGGTGGCTTTAGACACGCCCGCTGCTTTACAAACGTCATTGATTGTCGCCATGGTGACTCCTAATAAAAACCCCCGACTCTTGGAAGCCGAGGGAGTTTACCTAATTTCCTAAGCTGGATGAACGCTCTCAATCAACAATTATTATTGTTATTCTACGTTTATAATTGTTCGCCATTGGTTTTGATCACGGACTGATACCAGTAAAAGCTTTTCTTTTTACTGCGAGCCATTGAACCAGAACCATCATCGTGTTTGTCTACATAAATGAAACCGTAACGTTTTTTATATTCACCAGTGGTGAACGACACACAATCGATGCAGCCCCAAGGGGTGTAGCCCATGACATCAACGCCGTCTATAGCAATGGCCTTCTTCACTTCTCGTATATGTGCTTGTAAATACTCAATCCGATAATCATCTTGCACTTGGCCTTGCTCATCGACTTCATCGATCGCCCCAAAACCATTTTCGACAATAAAAATCGGTTTCTGGTAGCGTTCATACAACTCAGAAAGCGCGTAGCGAAGCCCTACCGGGTCAATTTGCCATCCCCAATCAGACGCTGTGAGATAAGGGTTTAAGCGACTTTGTTTGAATAAACTGGTTGTTTCACCTTCAGCGTTGCGATCATCAGAGACAATATTCGTCATGTAATAGCTGATCGCAAGGTAGTCGGCACAACCCTTACGCAGTATCGCTTCATCGCCATCGAGCATATCAACGGTTATCGATTTTCGCTCCCATTCACGCCAAATATAGCTTGGGTAATAGCCACGAACTTGCACATCGCTGAACAAGTACTTCTCTCTCATCATTTCTTGAGAGCGGATCATATCTTCTGGACGACACGACGCGGGATAAAGCGGCATAATATGAATCATGCTACCCATTTGAAATTGAGGGTTGATCTTATGACCGAGATCGACCACTAAAGCACTGGCAATAAATTGGTGATGCATGACTTGGTACATCACCTGCTCTGGGTTGTCATGTTCAGTGAAGATCACCCCTGAGTTACAGTAGCCAAACAGTGGGAATTCCCAATTTCGCTGGTTATTGATCTCATTGAAGGTAATCCAGTATTTCACTTTCTGTTTATAACGCTCCATCACCACTTGGCTAAAGTTAACGAAAAAATCCACAAGCTTGCGATTTGCCCATCCCCCGTATTGTTGTACAAGGTGGAATGGCATCTCAAAATGCGAAAGCGTAATAACTGGCTCAATGCCGTATTTCAGCAATTCATCAAAAAGATCATCATAAAATTGTAGCCCTGCTTCATTGGGCGAGACTTCGTCACCTTGTGGAAAAATACGAGTCCAAGCAATTGAGGTTCTAAAACATTTAAAACCCATCTCAGCAAAAAGTGCAATGTCACCTTTGTAATGACTATAAAAATCAACGGCTTCATGATTAGGATAGAAATAATTTGCATCCACACCGGAGGTCATCACCCTAGGTACTTCATGCGCTCCTTTTGAGAGCACATCGACAATGCTGGCTCCTTTTCCACCTTGCTTCCATCCACCTTCAACTTGATGTGCTGCTACAGCCCCACCCCATAAAAAATCTTTTGGAAAACCATTCGTTACCATCGTCATCTACCTCGTCTTCATTTGCTGACTCAATGTACCCTTATGTCGATCTAATATGCTATTTCACGCCATGTGGACACGTTGTATAGAAATACATCATCGCTTTGCTACTTTGCGTGACATCATAAACGATTATCGGGAAAATGTAACCGGTTTCGGAAACCGGTTACATTGGAATTGTTAATTTTAATGTTCTCGGAAGAAAATACGCACTATTTGTTACTGACAAGTGGCAAACAGAGACATTCCGTAGCACTTTTGCTGTGACTACTGTATGCTTGCGCCTTTCCGCAACGTGATGCGGATCACTTCCTTATTTACATATCGAGACATTTTAATGAGTTTTGCCTCTCTGGGTTTATCCCATGCCATCCTGAAAGCCGTTGCTTCTCAAGGTTACGAAACACCATCGCCAATTCAGGCGCAAGCTATTCCAGCCGTTCTTGAAGGCAAAGATGTGATGGCAGCGGCCCAGACAGGTACCGGGAAAACCGCAGGATTTACCCTGCCCATTTTGGATCTATTAGTTAAAGGCCCAAAAGTAGGCCCCAACCAAGTGCGTGCATTAATTCTGACGCCGACACGTGAATTAGCCGCGCAAGTTGCCGACAACGTGGCAACTTACGGACAAAACCTTCCACTACGCTCTGAAGTTATTTTCGGCGGTGTGAAAGTTAACCCACAGATGATGAAAATGCGTCGTGGGGTAGATATTTTGGTCGCGACACCGGGTCGACTGTTGGATTTATACAACCAAAATGCGATTAAATTTAACCAATTAGAAATTTTGGTCTTAGACGAAGCGGATCGCATGTTAGACATGGGCTTCATTCGTGACATTAAAAAGATCCTTGCACTGCTGCCAGCAAAACGTCAAAACCTACTCTTTTCGGCCACTTTCTCTGATGAAATTCGCCAACTTGCGAAAGGGTTAGTTAACAACCCAGTCGAGATTTCGGTTACGCCACGCAATAGTACCGCCAAAACTGTCAAACAGTGGGTGCATCCTGTAGATAAAGCGAAAAAACCAGCGCTATTGATTCAACTAATCAAAGAAAATAATTGGCAACAAGCGTTAGTATTTACACGAACTAAACACGGCGCTAATCGCTTAACCGCACAACTTGAAGGCAGTGGCATCAGCGCCGCCGCGATTCATGGCAACAAAAGTCAAGGCGCACGTACTAAGGCATTGGCCAATTTTAAAAGTGGTGAGATCCGCATTTTAGTAGCAACGGATATTGCCGCTCGCGGCATTGATATTGACCAATTACCACAAGTGGTAAACTTTGAATTGCCTAACGTCCCTGAAGATTATGTTCACCGAATTGGCCGTACAGGCCGCGCAGGCGCCGAAGGCAATGCGATCTCTTTGGTCTGCGCCGATGAAGCAAAAGACATGTTTGCCATTGAGCGCCTTACCCAAAATTTACTAGAACGAATTGAGGTTGAAGGCTTTGCGCCAGTGAACAAATTACCGGCATCTCCTTCGCTACAACCGATTAAAGCAAAAAAGCCGAAAAAGAACAAACCAGAACATAATGACGGACAGCGCTCTGGTGATGTAGCAAAAGGTCACAGCATAAGCGCGAATACCAAAACTAATGACAGAAAGCCGAAAGCGGCCAATTCCACTCGTTCAAACAGCAACAAACCAAGTGCAAACCAACCCACGAGAAGCGGATCGGCTGGACAAAATAGACCTCGTAGAACAAACAAAATCGCGGCGAGCTGATATTACTCACTGATTACGACTCTCTGATTAAAAAGTAAAGGCCACTCTCATCTAGTGGCCTTTTTGTTTTTACGCGCCTTTGGGCGGTGTGAATGCGGTTAGAGGAAGTGGCTCTCCTGTATATTTCTCTATTTTCACAATTGAAGAGTTACCAGCACAGCCATTGGCTAACCTTGAAGTAGGTATGTCAGCGGTCAGTACGTTGCATCCTCCGTTTTTACATAAACCATGAGGTTTATCAAAATCGGGCCATGCCCCTTCATGAATACAGACCGAACCTTGCTTAATTCCATCCGTGATCAGCGCGCCAACTAAGACTTGGCCACGTTGGTTATAAGCACGAACAAGATCGCCATCTTTGATCCCTCGAACTTTTGCATCTTCTGGATGAATCCAGATCGGTTCACGGTTTGCTATCGTATATTGCTCGCGTAGTGCCGCATAGTTTAACTGGCTATGGAGACGATGAGCCGCATGCGATGTCATCAATTGCAGTTCATCGGCTTGAGCATTCCCTACCCACTCCGTTGGCGGCATCCACATAGGATGTGGCGGGCAATCGCTATATTTGAAGCCTTCGATGGTTTTGGAGAAGATCTCAATCTTGCCACTTGGTGTACCAAGAGGGTTCAGGATAGGATCCTCTCTGAAAGAGGAATAACGCACAAACTTCGCGTTCGCTTCGTTCCATTTCATCTCAATGAGCTGATTTTGTTTCCAAAAATAGCTGAAGTTAGGCATTGCAATCCGATTCTGGCGACCGATAGCTTGAGCTCCTTTATAGAAACCAGCCAACCATTCCATTTCGGATTTATTTTCCGTATACACTGCACGTCCGCCCGGTTTTAACAGCTCCGCCATATCAGCAAATACATCAAAATCATTTCGCGCTTCAAATTGAGGCTCAATTGCTTGTTTCATCGGCACTAAATGTTGATTGCTATAATCCCCTGTCATGGTGAGATCATTACGCTCAAATGACGTCGTGATGGGCAGTACAATATCAGCGTGTTTTGCGGCCGCAGTCCAATAAGGCTCAGAGATAACGATGAGTTCCGGCTTTTGCCACGCTTTAATCAAACGGTTGGTATCTTGGTGATGAGTAAAGTTTGCACCGCCCGCCCACCAGATCATTTTGATGTTAGGAAATGTTTTCTCATGCCCGTTGTGTTGATATTGACCGGATGGGTTTTCCAACGCTTCAACAATACGAGCCACAGGAAAACTATTTACTGCTCCAGAAACGGCCCAATCATTACCCGCAGATGAACCACCATCAATAGCCGCTGATATAGCAGGTAAAACACCCGCAGTCCGCGTTGGGTTACCGCCATTGGAGTAGTGATATGAAAAACCAAACCCACCACCGGGTAAACCGATCTGCCCTAGCATTGCAGCCAGAGTGACAAGCATCCAGTGTTTTTGTTCACCATATTGCTGACGTTGGATTCCCCAACCAGCCATGATCATAGTTCTATTTTGGCTAAAAATATCAGCCAATAGCTCTAGTTGTTTGGCAGGAACGCCACAAATTGCCTCAGCCCATTGTGCTGTCTTTGGCGTACCATCAGAATGACCTAGCAGATAAGCTTCAAATTTGTCGTAACCAGCAGTGTATTTATTCAAAAATTCGAGGTTATGTTGGCCCTTTTCAACTAATGAGTGGGCGATCCCCAACATCATCGCAACGTCAGTACCAGGATGCGGTGCAATCCACTGAGCGTTTTCACCAAAAAATTCGATGGTTTCCGAACGCATAGGATCGATAGCGATAATGGTTTTTTTAGAATGTTTGAGTTGATTAAAGAACTCAAGCCCCGCGCCGTCGGTACTGCTCCATGCTATTTTCAGTGTATTAATAGGGTTGAGCCCCCAAAGTACCACAACATCACTACTTTCAAGCACAACAGGGTAAGTTGTTTGTTGTTCATACACTTCTATCGAGCCTACAACGTAAGGCATGATGACCTGTGCCGCACCCGTAGAATAATCACCTAAATGACCCGAATAGCCTCCCGCCATACTCATATAGCGTTGCAGTAGGGTTTGGGCTTTATGTAAAATCCCACTGGATCGCCAGCCGTAAGAGCCCGCAAAAATTGACTCGGCTCCATAGGCAGTGCGAATACGAGCATGCTGTTGATGGATTAATTGCAGCGCTTTTTCCCAACTAACGCGGACGAACTCATCGTCTCCTCGTTTACCATCTGGCATATGGGGATTGGCTAGAAAACCTTTACGCACCATCGGGTATTTGACCCGAGCTTGAGTATGCACTTGATCTGGCGCTGAGGTTTGTAGACTATTGGGTACGGTTTGCGGCAATGCATTCTTGGAGGAAATAATTTTCCCATCCTTAACTTCAACCAGCATAGCGCCCCAACGCCCAGCAGTCAGTACACCAGCTCCTCGCGGTGCGGAAGCGAGAACTGGCATGGGTTTAACCGAAAAAATAGCGACCGCACCTGCAGTTGCACCAGCGCTTTTTAGAAAACTTCGACGTGTGAGAGTAGTCATCACTGAATCCTTATTTCATTTTTTATTGGGCAACAACATCTTTCGCATTGTATTGGAAATATTTCGTGAGGATTTCTAGATCCTCTGCGGAAATAGAGGTACGGTCCCCCATACTTTTTGCTACAGAAGGCCACGCGTTAACCGTAAAATGGTTACTCGGAATTTTGGCATGACATGTTGAACAGTAAACATTGTCCAATTGCTCAGCGTATGCCCAAAGCGAATCCATTTTACTCAACACTGGCGTGTCGATGTCCCCGGCAAGTGCTACTTGACGCCACTGATTTCCGTAGGCATCTTCGTTATACTCTTTTACGCTCAATGCTTTTTGCCCTGCTTCAGTTAACATAGCAATCACAGCACGCTTACCTTCACCCATATACAAGACTTGTTCTGCACCTTGCATCTGATAACCACTCAATTCAACGGTGCGCTTGCCATCGCTTTCATTCAATACTTTCAGCGGCGTCGCTGGATTGATCGTTCCTAAATCAGAAATGGGCGTAGATTGCATCGCATAAACAATAGAAGTGCCCACAGGGGTTAACTTTGACTCCTCGACTAAATGGGCTAATGCTTGGCTGTCCATTTTGACTTCAGGAAGCATGTGCGCCACACCTTTATGGCAATCAATACAGGTTTGATTATTGTCGATACCGTACTGATGCATTTTTTGTGCTTGCGCCGTTTGGTCGTAAATCTCCATCGCATCTTCACTGTGACATGAACGACAGGTCGCAGAATCGTTCGCTTTTAATTGCGCCCAGACAGTTTCAGCCATCTCGGCTCGATGCGCTTCATACTTTTCAGGTGTGCTGATCTTCTTGGTAATAAACTCATGATAGATATCTTTGGACGCCCTGATTTTAGTGACTAAATAATCCATAGTATCAGTGGGTATATGGCAATCAGCACATTCTGCACGGATGCCTTTGGCATTGCTGAAGTGTACCGAGCCTTGATACTCCTGAAAGGGTGCTTGCATAGTATGACAAGAGAGACAAAATTCCGTACTCGACGTTTTTTCTAAGATGACATGAGTCCCTCCAAGGCTTAACCAACCGAGCAGCACCCCAATAGCAAGAACTCCCACTATCATTCTTTTTTTAATATTCATTATTCCTCACAAATCTCAACGGATGTGGTTTTGACAGAACACGTTGCATTTATGTGATGCGCATCGTATTCCATAAGGAAATCATACCCCCAAAGAGGGATGTCAACTTGACAGTAGTCAATTTAGACAAGGAACAGGCGTGACCTATGTCACCTTTCCTATAAATTGATAAAATAGAAAATAAATAGCCACACAGATGATAGAAATTAAAAATACATAAAACACAACCGATTGATATTAAAAATAAAAGACAAAAACCCCAAAGATAGGCAGAGCCTTATCACTGATAATGTTGACTAAAAATGGTTTGAAAAGTAACAAAAATCACGAATAACCTGCTCAGATTCCTAATGCTCAATTATTTTAAAATAAATGCTTTACTTTGATTGAGGACCATGCGACTATGTGTCCGCTCTGTTGAACAGGG
>NZ_CAWNTB010000131.1:0-2197 GCF_963877065.1 Vibrio sp. V01_P9A10T6 | reverse complement strand
CCTTTTATCCATCACCAGTTTAAAAAGCATCGATAAGGTAGGGCTACAGTTTTCTGGATTGTCTGAACAAACACTACCTTTGGCATTAAATAATGCAAGGTTGACGCAAAATATATTAGAACAAGTACAATCTCTCGGAGATGGCATCCGCACAGCGGAATCGGCAGAATTAGAAGCGGTAAACCAGCAATTAAGCCACTTAAACCAGCAGACTGACCAACTTACTGACCAGCTTTTCTCCATCGCTACTCGTATCGGTAACGCGATTACTCAAGATCATCAAGTGTCGTTACGCAGCAAAAGTGCGGCTTTTCAGCAGCTCACCTATTCTATTTTATCAACGCAGGCCTCTTTGCTTGAACAGCAGAATGCTATCGATAACGCCGCCACCGCGTTTCGTTACGGATTAAGCTCCATTGGACCGGAGATGAACCGGATCAGTTCATTTCTCGCATTAGATAACCCTGAATCGATGGATGCGGCTAACCGCTTTATTGCCAGTGCAAGTTCGATGGAAAGTACCTTCTTACTGTTAATGATGCAAAACGATCCTGAACAGGCCAAAGTGCAATTTAAAGAAATCCGTAATCGCATGGCAGGAATTGAGCTAGCCTTTGATGATTTCAAAGAGTGGCATCCTGATGTTATGGAGTTTGCAAGCCTGACGGCACCTTATGAAATGGTTAAAGCGGGTTTTGTTGAGCATGGCATTTTAGCACTGATCTTAAATAAAATTGAGCAAGCACAGCAGCAGCGACAAGAAATGGCACAAGCTGCGCAGCTAGCCAAAGACACGGTAGCACTGCTAAATACGATTTCTGCCACTGCAAGTGAGTTGATCAAACACAGTGAGAACGTGGTTCATGACGCAATGCTAATGGTTAAGCAAGTACAATATACTGGCGGCATTATTCTGGTCGCTTTGGTTTTACTTGCATGGCTAGGGTTACGCCACTGGCTAAAGCTGGGGCTGAACAACTTATTGGCCAAGCTTGCATTATTAACTCAACACGATTTTTCTCAACCCGCTCGCTTGATTGGCCCGAGTGAATTTAAAGAAGTTGCTCTACAACTAAACCAAGTTATTGAATCAACAAAATATTCAATTTCTACCGTAACGCGCAATTGTGAAATGCTCTACCAAAATGCCGAAACCAGTCACGATGCAGCCGATAAATCCAACCGCAGTTTAGCCGCACAAAATGATTCGTTGGTTAACATGGTTTCCACCGTGAGTGAGTTGGAATCGGCGATTCGGAATATCACGCTTGTGACCAGTGAATCTTATGAAGAATCAGTGGCTGCCAGCCAGTTTTCTACGCAAGGGGTGAAAGTGGTGGAACAAAACCGTGTTCGCTTGGAATCTCTTGAAAATACACTGCATTTAAACGATGAAGCAATGCACGAGCTTGACCAGCGCGTGAAGAAAATTCGCGAGATGGTGGATATGATCAGCGGTATTGCTGACAGCACCAACTTACTGGCGTTGAACGCCGCGATTGAAGCAGCAAGAGCTGGCGAACAAGGGCGTGGTTTTGCGGTTGTAGCCGATGAAGTACGCAAATTGGCCAGCGATACATCACAGCAAACCACCAATATCCGAGACATGATGAATGAACTCACCAATGCAACGCAGCGCTCTCGTCAAGCGGTATCGGATTCGCGGCAAGAGATGAGTAATGCGCTGCAATCGAGTCAAGAAGTCAAAACAACATTTGAGCAGATAGAAAAAGCAGTGGAACAGATTCGTGCTCGAGTTGAGCAGATAAGCGTTGCAACAGAAGAACAAGAACGAGCGACGGCCGATGTAAGTCAATCTATCAGCCAAGTTTCATCGCAAGGCGAGCAAACCAAATTACAGCTTGAAGCCATGGTCGAAAGTTCAGAGCAGGTGGCTGAAGTTGCGGGTGAACAGCAGGCTATGTTGCATAAATATACGCTCAACTAGCTTATCCAGTGCGAATTTCTGTATTTTCATGACGTTGTCACTTTTTTCTAAATGGTTGGGTAAGCATTTTATCCAACCACTGCTCACGCTTCTCTCGAAAGAGTGGTAGGCCGATAATGACCTGCTTATGGCCCAATTCTGGCTGCGCACGATAAGTACGAAATAGCCGATCCCAACATGACAAGAAAAAACCAAAATTGGAGTGAGTTTCTCGCACAATGACTGAATGATGTACCCGATGCATGTCAG
>NZ_CAWNTB010000130.1:0-2198 GCF_963877065.1 Vibrio sp. V01_P9A10T6 | reverse complement strand
CGCCGATTGTGGTCAAAGATTGCGCTGGTTTTTATGTTAACCGTATCCTTGCACCTTACATGAATGAAGCGGCGCAGATCCTGATGGCGGGTGAGTCGATTGAAAAGATAGATACGGCTTTGCTCGATTTCGGTTTCCCAGTCGGCCCTATCACGTTATTGGACGAAGTGGGCATTGATGTTGGCTCGAAAATCATGCCAATTCTAGTGCAAGAACTCGGCCCACGTTTTCAAGGACCAGACGTATTTGATTTGCTGCTCAATGACAATCGCAAAGGGCGTAAAAGTGGTAAGGGATTCTATACCTATAAAGGTAAGAAAAAAGAAATCGACAAATCTATCTATAAATTGCTGAAAATAACGCCAGATGCCAAACAGAGTGATAAGGAGATCGCGCTGCGTTGCGTGCTACTTATGCTGAATGAAGCCGTACGTTGTTTGGATGAGGGCGTAATTCGTTGTGCGCGAGATGGCGATATTGGTGCGATTTTCGGTATCGGTTTCCCGCCGTTTTTGGGCGGCCCATTCCGTTACATAGACCAAATTGGTATCAAGAAATTAGTGGAAATGATGAATCAACATGCTGAGAAGTATGGCGATAAGTTCGCTCCTTGTGATGGGCTACTGACTCGCGCTGGGGTTGAAGCACGTTTTTATCCGTAGTCATCTCGGCTGTTTTCATTCATATGTTTGCTTAAATTAGGCGAGGGAATATCCTCGCTTTTTTTCATTTATAGCCAATGAGGTCATCTCTTTATGCGAGTTATTCTCAGTTTGGTATAAGATTATGGAAAATCATCAATAAGGAATCGAAATGGATGCACTAGAGTTGCTGCTTAACCGTCGTTCAATCGCCAATCTCACATCGCCTGCACCTGAAGGTCTGGTCTTGGAAAATATTATTAGAGCAGGCTTGCGAGCGCCCGATCATGGCGGTTTAACCCCTTGGCGTTTCGTGATTGCTCAGGGAGCGGGTTTGCAAAAGTTGTCGGGTATTTTGGCGTCTGCTGTGCGAGCGGATAACGGCAGTGATGCAGAGATAGAAAAAGCGAAAAATGCACCGTTTCGAGCACCCATGGTAATCACAGTGATCGCGAAAGTTACGGAGCATGAAAAGGTGCCAGCGATTGAACAGCATCTCTCTGCGGGATGCGCAGTACAAGCGATGCAAATGGCTGCGGTAGCCCAAGGTTTTCAAGGTTTCTGGCGTTCGGGAAGCTGGATGTTCCACTCTCACGTTCGGCAAGCATTAGGTGCTAAGGGCGATGATCAAATCGTTGGTTTCTTATACCTAGGAACTGCAGGGTGCACGCCAATGAAAGTGCCTGAACGTGATTTGAGTAAATTTATTGAGTTTCTATAGCGAGTTTATTGACTATCTGCCGCTGCGATAACTCATGGCCCAGCAATGCTGGGCCTAAAATCTAGTGGATGTGATAGGCAATCACAAAATCAATAAATAGCCTGACTTTTTCAGGTAGATGATCCTTGTGGTTATACAGCATATAAATATCACGAGGGTTGGAAACCCAGTCTTCCAGCACTCTGACTAAGCTGCCTTCTTCGATAAATTCTTTAATCATTACATCTGGCATTAAGGTGATACCCAGCCCCTCAGAGCAAGCGCTGCGCACTACGTTTAAAGCGTTGGCCTGAAAACGACCAGTATCACAATTGACCACGCATTCCCCTTTATTGTTGGTCAACTGCCATTTTACTAGAGGATATCCCTTCAATAATGAATGATTACTGAGCTCTTCGGCATGAGTTGGTGCAGGGTGTTTCGCTAAATACCCTGGGCTTGCGACTAACACATCTTTCACTTCATTAATTTTTCGCGCAATCAAACTGGAGTCTCGTTGAGGTCCAACTCTAAAAATGACATCCCATTCGGTTGGGTCGAGTTGATCGGCCTGATTGCTGGTGGTCAATTCTATGTTGATATCTGGGTACTGCATCATGAAGGCATTGAAGATAGGCATCATCATGCGTTTCGTGACATTAGATGGTGACGATATTCTTAGTTTGCCTGAAGCGCCACGACACTCATCGGTGAGCTCTTCTGCTGTTGCAGCTAAGCGATGCAGCAACGGTGAGCACTCTTGAAAAAAACGTTCACCCGCTTCAGTCAGCGAAAGTTTTCGAGCATGGCGATTCAACAATCTAAGATTCAGAGAATCTTCCAATGCTTGAATGCGT
>NZ_CAWNTB010000129.1:0-2208 GCF_963877065.1 Vibrio sp. V01_P9A10T6 | reverse complement strand
CCGCTAGCTGAAGCGTGAAGCCAGCTTCTTATAAACAGCGTCTTTATCTCGTTTACCAACAGCGAGTACATAAACGACAACTTCATTATCGATGACTTCATAAGCCAAACGATAACCAGATGTACGAAGTTTGATTTTGTAAACAGAATCATAACCTCGTAATTTTGATGATGGGACGTGGGGGTTTTCTAGCCTTTCTTTGAGTTTCTTTTTAAATTGACTCTGAATCGTTGGCGCTAGCTTACTCCACTCCTTTTGGGCTACAGGCAAAAACTTTAACTTATAAGTCATCAATATTGATTTCCACAGCTTGCGACAAATCACCACGACGACTATCTACTATTTGGGAAAGCTCATAATCATCAAGCATATCCATCAGATACTCGTAAGTTTCAGCCGGTACAAGGTAAGCTGCGGGTTTGTTGTGGTTAAGGATCGCAATAGCTGAACCATCAGCCTCGTTCAAAAGAGCAGTTGGATTTTTCTTTAACTCTGAAATACTGGCAGAGCAATTCGCTAGTACCTGTCTCATAACTTCACCATATAAGCATTAAAATCAGACCTAATTTTAGACCTTAATTTAAGTAATTGCTAGAGGTTTACAAAAGAGGCATAACGCCCTGCTAAGGGGTGAGCAATGCACTGCAAAAGCTACCGCACACCGCCTTAATCACAAAACTCACCGCATGCTGAAAATGCCACGCATTGCGAATCCCGCTTAAGCAGTTTGTTAGCTTAAATTTCAGCACCTTAGATTTGCTAAGCCCGAGATTAACCTGATTTGGAAAACCGACAAACTACCTGAGCTTTAAAACCCGCATTGACTCAAACTTTGTGACTGTCCATTGACTTTAAAACCTGTAAAGTTTGAGAATTCATTTTCTGAGAACTCAAAGCGAAAGCAAAATTTCCAAAGCGACCTTGCACCAAACTTACCAACCTCGCGCAGCCCCAAAACTCAATTGAGGCAACAGCTCAAAACTCGCGTTGGCAAACAATGCCGATTTGCCGAGAAACCTGAACGAACTGCCGAGGGAAGAAAAAACAGGCTGCAACCAATTGATTTTTATTGTTTTAAACTAACGCCCTGCTAAGGGGTGAGCAACGCAATAAAAAAGCCGCCGCAAACCACCTTAATCACTAAATTCAACGCATAGTAAAAATGCCACGCGTTGCGAATCCCTCTTGAGCAGTTTGTTAGTCGCGAGGCACCGAGCGACAATTTTAAGCCGAACTAAACTTTGCGAACAACAATCTTTATGTGCTTTGATGCATTTAAGTCAGGCGTAGTCTCAAAGCGACTACTCAATGAAACCACTTGGAACAAACAACGCCGTAGAAAACGGACTGACAACACCAAAAGGCGCTTTTGGAAAGCCAATCTCACAGTGCGGACTTTCAACAAAGTCACTGAAACCACGTGGAATTTACAACACCAGAGAAAACGTCATTTCAGCGAGTAAATCGGCTTTTGTACCGACAAACTCGCCGAGCAGATTTGCAACCAAGAACAGACGCTCGATTGCCCTGCTCTGTCAGCACCAAAGAACAAAACAACCGCTAGGACAGTTACAAAACTTTGGACTTAAAACCGCTAAAACTAAGTTCTGATGATCGACGATTAATCGGTGTACCAAGCAAACAGCTGCTAAATTTTAAGCTCAGAAACATGATTTTGATTGCTAGCTTTTTCTGGCGACTAACGCCCGCTTAAGGGGCAGCCAACGCTATTACCAACTTGCCGCATAACATCGTAATCACAAAAACCAACGCATGGTAAAAATGCCACGCGTTGGCTGTCCCTCTTGAAGCGTTTGTTATGCTTAAGCTTCAATGACTTACGTTTTGCCAGAACCAAGATTAACTCGACTTTAACTCACGAACAAAATCCAAAAAGCCAAAAAGCCAAAAACTGAAATGACTCATAATTTTGAAAATCAGACTTTGAACTTTGGCAGCTAAAACGAAAAAACCTAAGACTAAATTTCCGATTGAGCCACCCGTCATAACATCGTGCTTGCCCGAAAATTGAATGAGGCAATTCGCTGAATTTCCAGCGCCAAAGAATAATTGTCCGGAAAACCGCGCCCACTGAAGCCGACTTGCCGAAAAACACAAAACTCACAAGCCAAGGGAACAAATAACAATCATAAACCACTGATTGTTGGTGATTAAGCATAACGCCCGCCTAAGGGGCTGGCAACGCAC
>NZ_CAWNTB010000128.1:0-2212 GCF_963877065.1 Vibrio sp. V01_P9A10T6 | reverse complement strand
AAAAAAGCGACCAAAATAATGAGTAATGTGATTAGTATTTGAGCAAACCTGTGTTTTGTAAGCTTTTCTGAAGCCATGATGCTTCCTTCCTCGTGTAACAAACTTCAAAGTTTTGAAATAAAAGGCCAAATCCTGAACAACTGTAAGGTTACTACTCTGTCATTGAATTGTTAATTGCAGTATAGTTGACGGTTGAAAATGCCACTTTTTTTTAAAGTCAGCAATAGATAGTAACGTTCTGATAAAGCAGTATTTCTATTGTGGATTTGGGGGGCATTACGACATGTGTCGTGTTGGAAGTAAAGTGTAGTTAATTAGAAATTGGAAGCATGCAAATGAGCCAAGAAAAGCAGCTTGAACAAAACTACAACTATACAGTTGTTCGGCAATTTACCTTAGTGACTATTCTCTGGGGTATTGTTGGTATGGCTGTAGGTGTTTTGATTGCCGCTCAATTAGTTTGGCCACAGCTAAACTTTGATACGCCGTGGTTGACGTACAGTCGCTTACGTCCTCTGCATACTAATGCGGTTATTTTTGCGTTTGGTACAAGTGCCCTCTTTGCAACATCTTATTATGTTGTTCAGCGTACTTGTCAAACTCGTCTATTTGGTGGTCCTCTTGTGCCCTTCACCTTTTGGGGATGGCAAGCCATTATTTTATCTGCAGCAATAACTTTACCTTTGGGTTATACCTCCGGTAAAGAATACGCGGAATTAGAATGGCCAATTGATATCGCCATTGCTCTTGTATGGGTATCTTATGCGATAGTGTTTTTTGGAACACTCGTCAAACGTAAGACGGCACATATCTATGTGGCAAACTGGTTCTTCGGAGCTTTTATCCTTACTGTTGCTGTATTACATATTGTAAATAGCATGGCAATCCCTGTTTCTATGGGTAAATCGTATTCAGTTTACGCTGGGGCGGTGGATGCTATGGTTCAGTGGTGGTACGGTCATAATGCGGTGGGTTTCCTGCTTACTGCCGGCTTCCTTGGTATGATGTATTACTTTGTACCAAAACAAGCTGAACGCCCTGTTTATTCATACCGTTTATCGATTGTTCACTTTTGGGCTTTGATCTCTCTTTACATTTGGGCTGGTCCGCACCATTTACACTACACTGCTCTGCCTGACTGGACTCAGTCACTTGGCATGGTGATGTCGTTGGTGTTGTTTGCTCCTTCATGGGGCGGGATGATTAACGGGATTATGACGTTATCTGGTGCTTGGCATAAACTGCGCTATGACCCAATCTTACGATTCCTCATCGTTTCATTGTCATTCTACGGAATGTCTACGTTTGAAGGACCAATGATGTCGATTAAGACAGTTAACGCACTGTCACACTACACCGACTGGACTATTGGTCACGTGCATTCTGGAGCTCTAGGTTGGGTGGCAATGGTGTCGATTGGTTCGGTATACCATTTAATCCCTCGCCTATTTAACCAAGAGCGTATGTACTCTGTTGGTCTGATCAATGCTCACTTCTGGTTAGCGACTATTGGTACGGTGCTCTACATCGTTGCGATGTGGATTTCAGGTGTTATGCAGGGCTTGATGTGGCGTGCTGTTAACTCTGACGGTACGTTAACGTACAGTTTTGTTGAGTCTGTCCAAGCCTCTTACCCATTCTATACCGTTCGATTCATTGGTGGATTTATCTTCTTAGCAGGTATGTTCCTGATGGCTTACAACACGTATAAAACGGTTTTTGCACCAGATAATAGCTTAAAAGCTATTCCTCAACCGGCATAAGGAGATGAAAGAATGAGTTCTAATAATCGCCATGAAATCATCGAACGTAATGTCGGTTTACTGGCTATTTTCATTATTTTTGCCATCAGTTGGGGAGCCTTGGTTGAAATCACGCCATTGATTTTCCAAAAGCAAACTACTGAGCCTGTTGAAAATCTTAAGCCCTACACTGCGCTGCAACTTGAAGGCCGTGATATCTATATTCGCGAAGGTTGTAACGTTTGCCATAGCCAAATGATTCGCCCATTCCGTTCCGAAACGGAGCGTTATGGTCATTATTCGGTGGCTGGTGAAAGTGTTTGGGAGCATCCATTTGTGTGGGGTTCGAAGCGGACTGGGCCTGATTTGGCTCGTGTTGGTGGTCGTTATTCTGATGAATGGCATCGAGTTCACTTGACTAATCCTCGCGAACTGGTTCCTGAATCAAACATGCCCGGTTTTCCTTGGCT
>NZ_CAWNTB010000127.1:0-2225 GCF_963877065.1 Vibrio sp. V01_P9A10T6 | reverse complement strand
CTTAGCCTTATGGCCTCTATGTATCCCCCTGCTAGAGGCTTTTTGCTTGGCTATTGATGCTTTTGCTCTCTGATTTATCGATAAAAAATGCTCTGTCATCGTGGCAGAGCATTTTTTTACACGTCAATTTTTATTATTTTGGGTTTATCATGCAGCGCTTTTGGCGTCAGCCGTTTTTTTTTCTCGTTGCATCTTTGCTAAAAAGTAGATGTTTACGCAGGCGATAAAACCGTTGGTGAGCACTACAGGCCATGAATCAATCATGAGTCCGTAAGCGGTAAACAGTGCACAACCAACAAAATTAAGAATACGCAGTTTAACGATATCTTTCATTGTCAGCGAGATTGCCACCATGATCGAAGCTGCATAGCCCAAAATTTCAACCACATTCATTTCCATAATTTGACCCTCTTAATATATGCCGAACGATGTCGGTACCAATCTTCTCGCCGTGAGATAAGTGAGGAAGCTCCGTGCCTCGAATGGTCATAATTGATTTACTGTGTATAAATATAACAATAGCTAATATGTGATAAAAGACTCAAAACTAGGTTCGGTGAAGGTTAGCGATTACGCAAACGTTTAATGTCTATCACATAAAATTTATCGCACTTTTTGTTGATAGAAATGTTGATTTGTTTTGTGAATGTTTTGGCCATAAAAAAACCCGTCTTAAGACGGGTTTCGAAGATGGTCGGCATGAATTTTACTTTTTGCCTTGAGTCATTTGTTTATCTTTATCGGTCAGCTCGCGGATACGACGGCTAATATCACGGCGCTCTTTTGAAATTTCTGCGCTTTTGATGATGTGATCATCGACGCGATCTTCGTAATCGGCTTTCATGTTATTGATGATCGCCATGACTTCTTCGTGGGTCATATCCGGTTTCATGTAATCGAGTAAGTTTTCAAGCAATTCAACTCTTTTACGGTTATC
Organism: Vibrio sp. V01_P9A10T6; assembly: GCF_963877065.1. Lineage (NCBI taxonomy): Bacteria > Pseudomonadati > Pseudomonadota > Gammaproteobacteria > Vibrionales > Vibrionaceae > Vibrio > Vibrio sp. V01_P9A10T6. The sequence goes on along the minus strand of NZ_CAWNTB010000127.1, from coordinate 1,288 downwards.
ACGAACTTTTTTCTCGTTATCTAGCAGTTCACGTTTCAGTTTATTTTTACGGCGAGCTTGGTTAACAATTTCAAATACGATACTCATAGGTTCCTTTTCCCAACTTGAATGTCAATGCCATTGATTAAATCATATCGAGCTGATTCATAACAGCCTTTAGATCAATCCTGACTCACTCTTGATTAAGAAATAATCACTCTAGTCATGAGTGATTGTATTGGTACGGATAGGCGCTATATCATGTACCTTTCAAATCGCTATCTTATGGTATTTAGAGATGCAACTTTCAGAAATTTTAGTACCTAAAAGAAAAGATGTACCTGCAAACGCTGAACTGCATCACAGTGTTAAATTGCGTGAAGCTTATATTAGCGAGCGTGAGAAGCTGGAGATGACCGAGTTAGAGTTAAGCCGTGCAAAGATTGTGATGATTGATAGCAATGGGAAAATCATCCGAATTTCACTGTTGTTAGAACACTAATGCAACATCGATTGTGGCCTCGATTAGGAAACTCCGCTTAGAAAAAAGGAAATTATAATGAACATTGAGCTCTCTCCCCTAGAAGCACGAATTATTGGCTGCTTAATTGAAAAAGAAGTGACCACGCCTGATTACTACCCATTAACGCTCAATAGCTTGACCACCGCATGTAACCAAAAAAGTAACCGTGAGCCAGTGCTGTCATTAACCGAAGCTGAGGTTCAAGATGCCGCTGAGGGCTTGATCGCTCGTCGCCTGATGAGTGATGAAAGTGGTTTTAATAGCCGAGTGAGCAAATATCAGCACCGTTTCTGTAATACCGAATTTGGCGATTTAAAGCTGTCAAATCAAGAGATTGGTTTGGTGTGCTGCATGCTGCTGCGTGGGCCACAAACGCCGGGAGAGTTGCGCACTCGCACTAACCGATTATGCAGTTTTACCGATGTAAAAGAAGTCGAAACTATTTTAGACGGTTTAGCCAACCGTGAATCAGGCCCGCTGGTGGTGAAGCTGCCGCGTGAACCGGGTAAGCGAGAGTCGCGTTATCAACATCTCTTTTCTGGAGAGGTTGATGTTGAAAGTTTAGAGCAAACCTTTGCTCATGCTCCGGAAGGTGGGGCGACTGCTCGTATTGATCAGCTTGAACAGGAGGTTCACGCATTAAAAAATGAAGTCGCCGAGTTACGCGCTTTGGTGGAAAGCTTACTGTAAGTGAATAAGGTTCCCCACAAAGATAGCCCGGACTGGTGGGTTTATTTGGTTCGAACCCGCCATCAAGCACTGTATTGCGGTATTACAACGGATGTT
>NZ_CAWNTB010000126.1:0-2262 GCF_963877065.1 Vibrio sp. V01_P9A10T6 | reverse complement strand
CAACTAACAAACTGCTCAAGAGGGATTCACAACGCGTGGCATTTTTACTATGCGTTGATTTTAGTGATTAAGGTGGTATGCAGCGGCTTAGGTATTGATGAGTTTTGGTGCTGGTTTGTTGTGAATTTAGCGGGCGTAAAGTGTGGAAAGGGCAAGTTAATCGAGCATTTCGCCTTTTCTGAAAGTCTTGCTTGTTGAGTTTTCCTGATTCAAAAGCTTGGTTTGTTGTTGAAAGGTGAACTTTGTTTTGGCGGCTAATTTATCACGGCTCTTGCTTGGGTTGATTCTTGAATCACTCAACCATTGCAATGGTGGTTTTTGGTCGTGTAAAGTCGATTTATCTTATTGAATTTGCATAACAAACGGCTCAAGAGGGATTGCCAACGCGTGGCGGCTTTAGTGCAAAATTGAAATTCAGTGTTTACAGTGTGTTTTTTGAGTTCGGTGGTGCGTTGTCAACCCCTTAGCCGAGCGTTAGGCGATTGGAGGAAACGATGAAATCTTTGAAAAGTGGTGAGCAGTATCTAGAGGTTTCCTTCGAGAAGCTTGAGTTATCAGAAAATAATTTCAAAGACATAGAATTTGAAGAATGTCATTTTTCAGATTGTGATTTGTCTGGCGTACAGTTCCAAAACTGCAAGTTTGTAAGTTGCGAGTTTGCACGTTGCAATCTCAGTTTAGCGAGTTTCCCCAATGCACGTTTATATGGTGTGTCATTTCAAGACAGTAAGCTCGTGGGTATCGACTGGACAAGAGCAACGTGGCCTGTCTATCACCTAGATTTTGAGCTTAAATTTCAGCGTTGTATTTTGAACGATGCCTCATTCTTTGGGCTGACATTGAATGAGTTAGCATTCGATGAGTGTAAGTTGCATGATGTGGACTTCCGCGAAGGCGATTTTGCCAGTTCAACAATGTGTTACTGCGATTTTACTCATAGCTTATTCATGCGGACTAACTTACAAAAAGTGGATTTCAGCGAATCGACAAATTACGCAATCAATGTGTTAGAGAACCAAGTCAAAGGGGCTAAGTTTTCTCGTTATGAAGCTCTGAATTTATTGGAATGTTTAGGCATCGAGTTGGTTGATTAATCGCCTAACAAACGCCTCAAGAGGGACTGTCAACGCGTGGCGTTTCCAGTCCCATTGAGCCGCGGTGGTTACAGTTGTTGTGTTTGAGTTTAGTGGTTTGCGTTGCCAGCCCCTTAGGCGGGCGTTATGTGTAATCGAGAGTTCAGGGAAAGAATGAAAGTACTTATATCAGGATCCAATGGGTATATTGGTAGCCACGTGACTAAGATGTTTGTCGAAAGTGGCTTTGAGGTTTCAACTTACAGCAGGTTTAGTGGTGTCTTACCTCCTGCTCGGAAGCTTACCAATGTGCCATCAGATTTCTCTGGTTACTTTGATATCGTTATAAATTGTGCTCGCCCACATTGGTCAGAATTTTCGCCGGATGAAATAGCTGATATAGAGTCCAAGCTGTTAACGCAGTTGGATAGACTAGCGGCTGAAGGTGCGACAAAAATCCACACATCGGGCGTTTGGCTGTTTGGCAATGCTTCTAACAATGACCTCAAAGAATTTAGGCTTAAGCCTCTAGCCGCGGTGGAACTGGACACAGTTACAATAGGTTGCGCTATCAAAAAGAAGTGGCATGTCGTTTACTGTCCTAGTTTGGTTTATGGTGGTGAAAACTGTCAGCTAAAGCGAATTGTAGACTCCTTATCTGACCAAACTCTCCAAGTAGCGATACCATCTCAAGGTTACAATCAATATATCCATGTTAATGACATCGCTCGATTTTATTTGGCACTGGTTCAAGGTAAACGTCCGGCTACACAACATTTTATTGCTGAGACTGAGGGGTATAGTCCCGAAGCATTTTCTCAGTTGCTACTAGACTTTCAAGTCGTAAAGCGGGTTCGCAAGAGCAGTTGGAGTGACTTTGAGAAATGCTATGGACCTTCGGCAGTCGAAGTTGAAAAGCTAAATCTTAACCTTCCAATTAGTCCTTTGTTTGAATCGACAGAGTCATTAAGGAAGTACATAGAAAATTACACATAACAAACAATTTAAGAGGGATTCCCAACGCTTGGCATTTTTGCTTCTACTTCAATTTTAGTGGTTACGGTACAATGCGTTAGGTTGGGTGGTAGCGTTGCTCACCCCTTAATTGGGCGTTATGCAACTCAGGTAAATTTAGGAGTTCAATCTTTTGTGATTTCTCCGGCCATTCGTTTTATGTTGTCGGCAAATG
>NZ_CAWNTB010000125.1:0-2263 GCF_963877065.1 Vibrio sp. V01_P9A10T6 | reverse complement strand
TTACATTAATAGCTATGCTGGCTACTCAGTTAAGCATCGGAAAACATCTTCATCTGGTGGTCTCGGCACATATTTTTTTGAATACCTACTAAGAAATAATATTGTAGAAAAGATCTTTGTTGTCGCCGAAAAAAGTGGAGGGTATGAATATCAATGGTTTGATGACGTAGATTCAATAACTAAAACCTCAAAGACACGTTACTGTCCAGTTACTCTGGAAAAGCTGTTTTTAGAAATTGATAATATTGATGGGAAGATTGCAGTATCAGGCGTACCAAGCTTTATTAAAGCTATCCGTTTGAAGCAATGCTACCACCCTGAATATAAAGAAAAAATTGCCTTTTTAGCTGGAATAATCTGTGGTGGATTAAAAAGCAAGTTTTATACAGACTATTTGGCACAGAAAGCCGACATTAAGGGAGAATATAGCCACCAAGAGTATCGTATTAAAGATACTGATTCTCATGCTTTAGATTATTCATTTGGTGCAAAAGAAATTGCAACTGGGAAATTTAAAACTGTAAAAATGTCTAAAGTAGGAAATACGTGGGGGAGCTCATTTTTTAATGCCCCTGCTTATGATTTTTCTGATGACCTTGTTGCAGAATTAGCAGATGTTTCTTTAGGTGATGCGTGGATCAAGCCGTACCAAGATGATGGTAAAGGCAACAATGTTATTGTAACTAGAAGCAAGATTGCTGATCAGATTGTCCAAGAGGGGTTGGCATGCGGTGAATTGATTATGGATTCGATTTCTATTGAGCTGTTTAAGTCTTCGCAAGCTGGTGGCTTCAAACATAAGCAATTAGGTATGAAACAGAGATTAAAGTTACAAAAGCCGAAAATGGACTTCTTACCTTACAAGAGAGCTCGACTTTTAGAAAAGACACCACTGGAATACACCTTGGTGCAACGCCAAAGGCTCATTACTCGTGATGCAAGTACAACAGAATGGCAAAAACATAAAGAAGTTGAAACTTTTGATGCTGCTTTAGGTGTGAGCATAAAAAAACTGAATAGACTCACTCGCCTTTATCATATTACCCAAAGAATTAAGAATAAATTAGGTTTAAAAACAGTTTAATGAAAATAGCAATCTTAACTCAACCATTGCACAATAATTACGGTGGCTTGCTCCAAGCATTTGCACTACAGAAATATTTAAAAACTCAAGATCATGATGTGATGACCCTTGATTTTGCATGGAATCACAAGCTTCGCTATTTCGGTATAAAATCAATTATCGGTAATATTATTCGTAAATATTTCTTACGAAGAGAATTAGCCAGCATTTTTCCTATCACTGATGAGCAGAAACGTAAAATTGGGCAGCATACTGATCGCTTCTCTGCTGAACACATTCGCACTACGCAAAAGATCTATTCCGTTGATGAAATGTCTTACATAAAAAACTATCAATTTGATGCGTATATTGTTGGTAGTGATCAAGTTTGGAGACCTGCATACTCACCTGGCATGTCAGCGTTCTTCTTATCTTTTTTAAATAAGAGTGATGATGCAAAGCGAATCGCTTATGCAGCATCTTTTGGCGTCGATAATTGCAATGAATTTAGCCAAGAAGCGTTGAAGGAGTATGCTGCTTTACTTAAACAATTTGATGCCGTTGCTGTTCGTGAAGATAGCGCCGTTAATTTATGTAAACAGCATTTTGGTGTTGCTGCTGAGCATGTGCTTGATCCTACCTTTCTATTAGATAAAGAAATGTATATCCAACTTATTGAGCAAGATAAATGCCCAGCCAGTAACGGTAATATGATGGTTTATGTTCTTGATCAATCATTAGATAAGAAAGAAATTATTCAGGCTGTAGCCAATGAACGTAGCTTGACACCCTACACTGTTATGCCGGACGAAAAAGGCGTCTATCCCCCTGTTACGCAATGGCTGCGTGGTTTTATGGATGCTGAGTTTGTCGTAACCGATTCTTTTCACGGCGTAGCATTTTCGATTATTTTCAATAAGCCATTTATCGCGATTGGAAATCATGATCGTGGATTAGCCCGTTTTACTTCTGTTTTAAAAATGTTTGGCTTGGAAGAGCGGCTTATATTTAGCATTAATGAATTAACGAGTCAGCTTATCAATCAGCCAATAAACTTTTCCAAAGTCAATCGCTTAAAAACTGAGAAACAGAAATTTGCTATGGATTTTTTAAATAATGCCTTATCAGGAAAATAATATGAGCAGTCCTATCTCAGATTATTCTGCACCTAAGGTATCGGTCATTATGCCTGTATACAAT
>NZ_CAWNTB010000124.1:0-2378 GCF_963877065.1 Vibrio sp. V01_P9A10T6 | reverse complement strand
CACACGAGACAGCGTATCTGCAGAAGGAATACCAGCGTCAAAGTGACCATATCGTTTGAGGAAATCTAAGCGAGCATTGCCAAAATCGATAATGCCATCCCAGCCATCATGACCCGACAAGACGCCACAAATTGTCAGCAAAATAATGTCTGATAATTTGTGTGCTATTTTATTTTCCTGTCGATAATCTTTAATGATTTGAAAGTGCATAAAATGGGTTGGTTAACTCGCTCATATTTAGGCTCCTATATTGTCTAGGAGCAATTAGAAAACAACGAAAATGATCTACAAGCAGATCTTTATTTTCATGTGGTTACATTCAATAGTTGGGATTAGTGATAGGTTCAAAGCGGATTCTTAGCATCTTTGCAGCCCTTATATATCAACGACCTTCATGCGGTTTCCCTGCCAACCATTTGAACTTAATTGATCGACATTAATGTAATCGGGACTATTTTTTGTAACGGTTGCTGCATTGACTAATTAGTGGCACGTTTATCTAATTTATTAAATATTTCAGCTACTACCATTTTAGCCCCATGTGTAGAAAGATGATCGTCATCGTAGTAGTAAAGTTCACTTTGGGAGTGAGTAACACATCGTTGGCTATCTGCACAGAAGATGTCTCGAGGATAAATTCTGGTAGTAGCTCCATCTACTTCATCCAAGATCTGATAAGCGCGCTTAGATCGCTCAAGGTAAGCCTCATAACTCGTAGATAAATCTAGGTTATGCATTATGATCTGCTTCTCAACCAAGCTTCTGGTTACCTGTAAAGCTCTCTGAGTTTGATATTTTACGTTCCAACCAACTTCTGGAATAGGATACACCAAGACTAAATTGTCACTATTTCCCACCCAGCCCTCCAAGCTTTTTATAATTTCCTTATCTAAATTAGCTGAAGGTTCAACTGGCTCTGCCCAATACCTCTCGCCTATTTCGGCACCACCCTCGCCATTGTCAAAACGGGTACCCGTTAAGTAAAGAGGTAGTCTTGAAACATGCACAATAGTGAGCTTATCACTGCGATGCTCCTTAAGAAATTTACTAATCTCTCGAGACTGTAGAAAACAATTTTCAATTGGCACTGAGTTCCCATTTTGCTCTCGGTACATCATAATAGAATCTAGCCCTGTACATCCGCTAGGAGTGAATTGTCTGTACCCATATCCTCGTACCATTGCTTGTTCATATAGATTCTTCGAAAGTGTCGCGGCATGGCTGTCACCAATCAGAAGAATAGTCCCCTTACTTTCGTCTGAACCTGCTGCGTAACAAGAACGTTGCACTGTTTTAGCATGGCATATAATATTGCTTATACTGAACGTTTTTCGATCATCCATAGAATAGAAGATCGATTTAAGCGGACCTAGTCGCTCAGGCAAACCATCTTTTTCCTCTATATATTTCGCAGAGAAATAGAGCACACTAAACACAAAAACAATCGCACACCATTTCCAAACCTCCATTTTCTTAAGCCTAAATGGCCTTTCTATAAAATAATATGTCATCACAGATAATAAAAATATGAGAGCCAGCATGGCTGCGAGGGGTAGAAAACCTATTTTTTCTTCCACATTAAAACGATAAAACGTAAAAATAGGTTGATGCCAAAGATATAGAGAATAAGAAACCACCCCAAAAAACACAATAGGCTTATAAGCTAAAACCTTAGTTGATACTTCATGCTCACCTGATGAATATATATATATCATAGTTGCTAAAACAGGAAGTAGAGTTATATAAGAGGGGTGGCTGTATGTATGATCAATGAATATTAAACTCGCTAGTATGACTAAAATTGATCCCACTGAAATAGTTGAGCAAAATCGTGAAATGATAAACTTTTCTCTTAGCCTTACCTTCTCACTTTCAAAAATTGCAACTATCCCACCACACAGCAACTCCCAACATCTTGATTGAAGAAGATAAAATGCAGAATTAGGACTATATTCAACAATCCAAGAAGAATATAGAAAAGAAAAAACCGATAATGCAAAAAAAATCATTAAAGCATGGGTTCGGGCTATTTTATTTATACATAAAAATACTATAGGAAAGATCAGATAGAACTGCCATTCTACAGAAAGACTCCAAGTATGAAGGAGAGGCTTGTAAATACTTGCTGCAGCATCATAGGTGTCTTCAGAGCTAAAGTATATATTGGACTGAAATAGCATTGCCGCTTTTAGTGACTTTGCATATAAAAGAAACTCCGAGGGAAGAAGTATAATGTAAGCAGCTAAAGATACAACACAAAGGACAAACAATAAAGCTGGTACAATTCTCTTGAACCTAGAAATATAAAACTCTAGAAAGCTAAAATCATTTTTATCTAATGAACTATAGATGATTTTAGTGATTAGATACACTGAAAG
>NZ_CAWNTB010000123.1:0-2410 GCF_963877065.1 Vibrio sp. V01_P9A10T6 | reverse complement strand
ACTGTGCCGCTTCCAGTTTGAATTCGGCACTAAATAGCCGTCTTGTACGTTTTGTCATAATGGCACCTATTAACTTATGAGGTGATGATATCACCTCTAACTAAGTGACCAAATTCACCATACCACTACAGTTGTCCATGCGAAAGTGTTGCATCTTCTGGTAACGGTACTCACATTGCTTTCAATGCGCCGAATCAAGATGCCGTTGACCAGTTTTATGCTACTGCATTGGAGCTTGGTGGTTCGTGTGCAGGCAAGCCAGGTTTGCGTCCTGAGTACGGTGAAACTTACTATGCGGCGTTTGTCCGAGATGTTGACGGAAACAAACTTGAAGCAGTCTTTATGTAGTTGAAACTACGCATATAACAAACGGCTCAAGAGGGATTGCCAACGCTTGGCGACTTTAGTGCAAAATTGAAGTTCAATTTTACAGTGTGTTTTTTGAGTTCGGTGATGCGTTGTCAACCCCTTAGCCGGGCGTTAGGCAAGGTGAGTTTTTATCAGCTAAATCGGGTTTGAATTGAACGGCGAATTCCATGTTCTCATGACTGGACTTAAACAATAAATCGTCATCACATATTTGTTGTTTCTTGATCGCGTTGGGTTGCTTAGCGCTGTAAATTCAGCGGCAAAATAACCTTCAGCATCCAAACGTCCGCCGAGCATGCTACGCTCGTCACTTTTCTTTCAAATCGCTCAATTTGAGTTTTTTGGTTTCTTTGCTGATTTGAACTTTTGGTTTATAAATGAATCGCTTAGTTGGTTTTCATTTTTCAAACAAGCCTTGTTCTTTGGTTTTGAAAGTATAGATTGTCAATCGGTTGGCCTAACAAACGGCTCAAGAGGGATTGCCAACGCGTGGCGGCTTTGGTTCAAAATTGAAGTTCAGTGTTTACGGTGTGTTTTTTGAGTTCGGCGGTGCGTTGTCAACCCCTTAGCCGGGCGTTATAAGCAAGTTGAAGTTTGGGCTCTATAGGAAAGTAAAAAATGGAAGTTGAATATTTTGTGAATCGCCCAATTACGCCAGAGCAGTTTGTGGATCTGCTCAATCAGACAACGCTTGGAGCTAGACGTCCAACCGATAATTACGAATGTATCAGTGGGATGTTGGAAAATGCGAATTTGCTTGTCTCAGCTTGGATTGGTGATCAGCTTGTCGGTATTGCTCGTTCAGTGACAGATTTTCATTACTGCTGCTACTTGTCGGATTTGGCTGTCTCGGAGCAGGTCCAATCGAAAGGTATTGGTAAAGAATTGATCCGACAGACTTTCGCTAGTCTTAAGAAAGGTTGTAAGTTGATTTTGTTATCAGCTCCACAAGCAACAGAATACTATCCAAAAATTGGTTTTAAGCAGCATAACAGCGCATGGCTAATGTCGGATTTAGAAGAGCTTCTGTAACGTTGGTATCTTGCTTATAACAAACGCCTCAAGAGGGACTGTCAACGCGCGGCGTTTCCAGTCCCATTGAGCCGCGGTGGTTTCGGTTGTTGTGTTTGAGTTTGGTTGTTATGCGTTGCCAGCCCCTTAGGCGGGCGTTAGCATTACAAGGAGGAATTGTGGGAATTTTATATGGTTATGTTGAACCTAAAGATATGCTTTATAAGTTAATGAGAGACGGGCGTAAGGCTCACTTTCCAGCAACACCTGAAGACATGTGTGACAATATCTTTAATTTTTGTATTACCGGGCACTCATTGAGAGATTGGTGCATTAAATACTTAGGGATTGACAGTGATAAGGAAGCTAAAAAGAAATTTCATGAAAAATGTAATGAAAATGAATACCTTAAGTATTGTCGAGATATAGCAAATGCTTCAAAGCATTTTGGTTTGAGCTCAGATCGTACGAGTACAGTTTCTAAAGTCAAATCTGAACAAACTTCTTATGTAAGTGTTGACCTATATGGTCGAAGAGTAGAGGGCTCAGAAACTCAGCAACAAACCGCAAAAGTTGTCTTGTCTGATGGTAAAGAGATCCACTTGATTATGTTCTTGCTTGGTGTGTTTAACGGACTGCAAGCGATTATGGATGACTATGGCATCCCATATGAGTCTAGCAAAGCCAATTCAGCATACTTTGCCGCGCAGTACCAATAATGCTAACAAAGCGTTCAAGACGGATTCCCAACGCACGGCATTTTCGGTTTGATTCAGCTTTAGCGTTTACGGTGTAATGGTTTAGGTCGGGTGGTCTGCGTTGCTCACCACTTAACGCGGCGTTATGCAACTCAGGTAAATTTAGGAGTTCAATCTTTTGTGATTTCTCCGGCCATTCGTTTTGTGTTGTCGGCAAATGAGCTTTTTTACCCTCAAATTCGTAGCTAACTCAAACCGTAAAACAGGCAAATTTCTTTGTTTGCCTCAATCAGTTTTGGCGCTGGCTTGTTGTCAAATCAACGTTTGCAAAC
>NZ_CAWNTB010000122.1:0-2461 GCF_963877065.1 Vibrio sp. V01_P9A10T6 | reverse complement strand
CGGTGGCTTGACACCCAATGAGTCAGAACGATTGTATTGGGAAAACTCTAAAACCGTGGCCAATTTTAGTTGACCACTACAGTTGTAGACCGTGGACCACTTGATTTTAAAGAATGGATGTCAAACCTAAAAGAAGAGGCTGCTAAAGTAATTACGGTCGCTTATGACGCTAGTAAAAACATAGATGAGTACCAATAAAAAGCCATTTAACAAACGGTTCAAGAGGGACAGCCAACGCGCGGCTTTTTTACTATGCGTTGGTCTTTGTGGTTTACGGTGTTATGCGTTAAGTTGTTAGTGGCGTTGGCTGCCCCTTAACCGGGCGTTATGCAACTCAGGTAAATTTAGGGGCTCAATCTTTTGGGATTTCTACGGCTATTCGTTTTGTGTCGGCAAATGAGCATTTTTACCCTCAAATTCTTGGTTAACTCAAACCGTAAAACAGACAAGATTCTTGGTTTGCCTCAATCGATTTTAGCGTAGGCGCGTTGTGAATTTAGCGGGCGCAAAGTGCGGAAAGGGCAAGTTATTCGATCATTTCGTATTTGCTGAAAGTCTTGTTTGTTGAGTTTGTCTGATTCAAAAGCTTGGGTTGATTCTTGAATCACTCAACCATTGCAATTGTGGCTTTTGGTCGTGTAAAGTCAGTTTATCTTATTGAATTTGCATAACAAACGGCTCAAGAGGGATTGCCAACGCGTGGCGGCTTTAGTGCAAAATTGAAGTTCAGTTTTTACGGTGTGTTTTTTGAGTTCGGTGGTGCGTTGTCAACCCCTTAGCCGGGCGTTAGGTGTTTGGAGGCATCATGAGATCAATCTTGTTGGTTATTTGTACTGTTTTATTAAACGGCTGCTTGGGTATGCCCGAATCAGTAAAGCCGGTGTCGGATTTTGAACTGAACAATTATTTAGGTAAATGGTACGAGGTTGCTCGACTTGATCACTCCTTTGAAAGAGGTTTAAGTCAGGTTACTGCGGAATACCGTGTTCGAAATGATGGCGGCGTTTCGGTTCTTAATCGTGGTTATTCCGAAGAGAAAGGAGAGTGGAAAGAGGCTGAAGGCAAAGCTTACTTTGTGAATAGTCCAACGGACGGTTATCTGAAGGTTTCATTTTTTGGTCCGTTTTATGGCTCTTACGTGGTGTTTGAGTTAGAGCGTGAAAACTACAGTTATGCCTTCGTGTCAGGGCCGAATACAGAATATCTGTGGTTACTTTCAAGAACGCCTAGAGTCGAACCAGACATTCTGGAGAAGTTCGTTCAAATGTCGAAAGAGCGTGGTTTTGATACAAATCGGCTCATTTACGTTCAGCAGCAATAAATACCTAACAAACGGCTCAAGAGGGATTGCCAACGCGTGGCGGCTTTTGTGCAAAATTGAATTTCAGTGTTTACAGTGTGTTTTTTGAGTTCGGCTATGCGTTGTCAACCCCTTAGCCGGGCGTTATACCTTGCCGAAAAAAGAGGCATTGATTGGTATATTAATCAGTCATCTAATCGTTTCATTGCGCTACGGTAAACATCATTTCGCTCTCGTTTTCCAACTGCTAAGACCGTTACCACGATAACGTCATCTTTTACTTGGTAAACAAGACGGTAGCCAGACTGACGTAGCTTTATTTTATACATGTTATCAGCGCCAGAGAGTTTTGATGCTGGTACATGTGGGTTTTCTAAGCGTTCAATTAGTTTCTTTTTAAATTGCAGTTGTAGTGTAGAGCCAAGTTTTTTCCATTCTTTTAACGCGCTCTTTTTGAAATCAAGTTTATAGGTCATCGATGTTTACCGAAATGCTTTCTTCAGACTCTCGTTCTCTTGCAATAGCTAATAGTTCGAGATCATCGAGTCGATCCATCATCATTTCGTATGCTTTTGCTGGAACACAGTAAAAAGCAGGTTCGTTTCGGTTAAGTACAGCGACAGGTTCACCATATGCACTTGTTGCAACTTTCATTGGATTAGCTTTTAATTCAGTAATACTTGCAGCTACATCGGCTAAGATTCTAGCAGTCATTTATTGAGTCCTTTAAGAGGTCTTTATAAAGGTCATTCTAGCGCTATAAGAACGGTATAACAAGGCGTTCAAGAGGGACAGCCAACGCGTGACATTTTTATTATGCGTTGGTTTTTATGGTTACGTTGTTATGCGGAAGCTTGGTAGTAGCGTTGGCTGCCCCTTAACGCGGCGTTAGCTGAGGTTAAGAACAATCATAAAATTAAGCGTTTATTTTTCTTGGTCTGAGGCTCTAGCTTTACACCTGAAAGTCAGCACTTTTCCATGTATCTCGCCAGTGGCACTGTTCGTGAAGTGTTTGAACTAACCGAAGTCTTCTTACGGGAAGTGATGTGTTTGTTTATTTCTTTGGTGTGGCTTCTTTGGTTTTGAGGCTCTTTCGCGCTTAAATGGATTTCGAGCACTTGGTTGTTGGCTTCTTCGACATAATTCTTTGTAAATTGAAGT
>NZ_CAWNTB010000121.1:0-40197 GCF_963877065.1 Vibrio sp. V01_P9A10T6 | reverse complement strand
ATTTTATTCCATGTTTTTAGAGGTTTTTATGAGCTTGAATTATATTTTTTGGCCGATATAGTATTCATTAATTACTTTTTAGGAGATGTGGGTTTGTTATTTATCTTACAGTAATAAATCCGAAGGTCTAACTTTCGGATATTATCTAATATATTTTTGGAATTATTGTAAGGAGTAATAAATATCAACTTATTTAAGCGTTTGCTTGTTTTTTTTAAAAGTAAAATAATAACAAGCTTATTTGTTACCTATCAGTCTCCACTGATTTTACTGACTCTTTTCGAGAGAATAGAAGCAGAATCATTGGCCAGATATTCTACGGCAGAGCGCCGAGTCAACGTTGGAGATAGGGTCAGCTTTGTTGATACAGAAAAGTGTCAACCTTATCAAATTATTATAGTGCTTGGTGAGCGGAATAACCCTAATGATGGTCTCGTATCACTTTACTCTTATTTAGGCGCTTCTATTTTTGGATTACGTGAACAAGAGTGTTTTAAATTATATATTTTAGGAAAAGAGCGAGAATATAAAGTGGTTAATATTCTTCCTGAAAAGTCACTAACGTGTGTAAATTAAATTTCTTCGTTAAAATAAGGAGATTACTATGAGTAAGAAAGATATGAAAAAAGCGCAACTTAGCCTAAAAGAAAAGCGGAAATTAAAGCAAGAAAAAATGGAAGAAAGCAGTGTAATTAAAGAAAGGAAAAAACGCGGAAAATAAAATAAGTTTTCATCGGTTAAAGTGCAAAATAAAGCCTAATGATATCGTTAGGCTTTTTTATGTCTCTGTATTGACTCTATATCCTGCTAATGAAGGCTTTGTAACCCTACGAAGTATCAGTTTGATTTGATGTCCTCTTTCTAGTTTCTGCTCGCTTTAGCGAGGACTAAAAAATTTTTCAAAAAATCCTTGAAAAGAATTTTAGTGCCCCTATATCTATCAATGAAGAGGATGCCGTAAGGACCTCTGGAATGGCGACACAGGTTTGCTCTCTTAAGAGGAGCCTTGTGTTGTGATCATTAAATGTGTTGTTAGCTCCATGTTGAAAGAATGGCTGCTAACGGCTTAGCGCCTATGCGCTAAGGCTATTGCTTATGATGAGGATAGTATGATGAGAACAGTAGATTTCACTCCTTTATACCGCAACGCAATTGGTTTTGACCGTCTATTAAACATGATGGAATCCAGTTCAGCGAAGAATAGCTCTGCGGGTTACCCTCCGTACAATATTGAACAGCAAGACGACAATAAATATCGCATCACGATGGCGGTAGCTGGTTTTTCTGAAGAGCAGATTGAGATTACTCAACAAGAAAATACGCTGATTGTGCGTGGTGAACGTAAACCCGAAGAGAATAAAAACTACGTCTACCAAGGTATTGCTGAGCGCGATTTTGAACGTAAATTCCAATTGGCCGACTATGTCAAAGTGCTCGGAGCCACAATGGAAAATGGCTTGTTACACGTGGATCTTGAACGTGAAACACCTGAAGCGATGCAACCACGTAAAATTGCGATTAATGGTAAAAACTTAATTGAGAACAATTAAGTTACTGGCCACATTAAAGTAGTGAAAGAGCGCCAAAAGGCGCTCTTTTTCATGGCAGAAAGGATGAATTACTGTTGATACGCTAATGCCACTTCTTGAGCAATAATTTGAATGCCCTTTTGCATGGCTTCATCATCTTGCACGTAGTTCATGCGCAGACACTGATGCGCGTGTTGCCAATCGTCTTGTTGACCAATAAAGAAATATTCACCCGGTACAATCAATACTCCTCTGGCTTTTAGACGTTGGTAAAGTTCCATCGTGGTGATGGGGAGCTCATCAAACCAGAGCCATAAAAAGATCGCCCCTTCTGGTTTATGGATACGAAAGCGCGGGTCGCTGATGGCTTGCTTGAGTAACTCGACTGCTCTTTGTGATTTCTGCTGGTAGAAGAGCTTGATCACATCGCGACTGAGCCTTAATAGATCGCCTTTTTCAATCATGTGATGAGCAATGGCTGGGCCGATGCTGCCTGGCGCTAAGCTAATGATGCCATTCATGTTGGTTAATGCTTGGGTAATGGTTTCGTTGGCAATGACGATACCGCAGCGCACACCGGGTAAACCCAGTTTCGAAAGGCTCATGCATAAAATGGTGTTGTCATTCCAAAAGGGTTCAATCTCTTCAAAAATGATGTTTGGAAATGGAACGCCGTATGCATTGTCGATAATCAGTGGGATATTGTTCTCTCTAGCCAGCTTATCGAGCTTGTGGATCTCTTGTTCTGTGAGTACATTTCCCGTCGGATTGGTTGGACGGGAAGCGCAAATGGCGGCTACCGACGAATCCACGCTCAAGGTTTCGAAATCCACGTGGTATTTGAATAAGCCATTGTCGAGTAGTTCTATTTCTGGGCGATAGGAGACAAAAATATCTTCATCTATCCCGGCATCACCATAACCAATATATTCAGGCGCTAATGGCAGTAAAATTTTCTTATGTGAACCATCAGCTTGCTGGCCAGCAAATAGATTAAATAGATAGAAAAATCCACTCTGGCTGCCATTGGTTAAGCTAATGTTCTTTTCACTGATTTCCCAGCCATAGGTTTCTTTGAGCAGTTTTGCGAGAGATTTAACGAACAGATCTTTACCTTGTGGGCCATCATAGTTGGCGAGGGCAGCGATCAGTTCACCACTGCTAAGCATGTCAGCACTGGTTTGATGAAAGTAGTCAATCATGGCGGGAATGGCGGCTGGGTTACCACCGCCGAGCATAATGGCTCCGGGGGTGCGCAGGCCATCATTGAGATCGTCCATTAACTGGGTAATACCGGAATACTGATTAAATTTTTCACCAAATTTCGAAAACTGCATTGCTGACTGCCTAATTCATTCTTGTATTTGCTTGCATAAAGGGGCATGAAACGATGCCATGCCCATCGAGTAATCCTTGAACATACCCCAATGTTTTTGCGAGTCAAAGCACTATTTTTCGCCAAATAACACACTGCGGTCAGATAAAACAAAAAGCCCAGCGGATGGCCGCTGGGCTTTGATAGATTAATTTGTGTGCCGAAATATCAGCGACTACTTTTGCAGCAGTGAAATATCAGCAATTTGTAGGAACAGATTACGCAAGTTGTTGAGCAGCGTTAAACGGTTTTGTTTTAATGCTTCATCGTCTGCCATCACCATGACATTATCAAAGAAAGCATCAACAGGTTCACGTAGTGCTGCCAGCTTGCTCAGTGCTTGTTGGTAATCACCGGTAGCGAAAGCGGGTTCTAGTGCTTCGGTCATCACTTCCACTTCTTCCGCTAAGGCTTTTTCGGCCGCTTCTTGAAGAAGTGTTAGGTTGATTTCTGCAGCCAGTTCACCGTCAAATTTCGCTAAAATGTTACCGACACGCTTGTTTGCCGCCGCTAGGGCTTCAGCCGCTTCCAGTTCACGGAAGTGGGAAACTGCTTTAACACGTTTGTCAAAATCAGCTGGTTTGGTTGGACGACGAGCAAGTACCGCTTGGATGATGTCGACGCTAAAACCTTCATCTTGATACCAAGCACGGAAACGGCCAAGCATAAACTCAATTACATCGTGCTCAACGTTGTCGTTAGTAAGGCGATCACCAAACAGCGATTTCGCTTTTGCTACGAGGTCAACTAAGTCCAAGTTATAGCCGTATTCAACGATGATGCGCAGTACACCCAGTGATGCGCGACGCAGAGCAAAGGGATCCGAGCCTTTTGGCGCTTGGCCAATACCGAAGATGCCGACTATGGTGTCTAGCTTGTCTGCGATTGCCACAGCGGCGGAGACGCCATTGGTTGGCAGAGCATCGCCAGCAAAGCGTGGCATGTACTGTTCGTTTAGTGCAACGGCGACTTCTTCTGCTTCTCCGTCATGGCGAGCATAATGCATACCCATCACGCCTTGCGTGTCGGTAAATTCAAACACCATGGAGGTCATCAAATCGCATTTAGCCAGTAAGCCCGCACGTTTTGATTTTTCTACATCCGCGCCAATCTGTTCTGCAATGTAACCAGCCAGTTCAGTAATACGGTCAGTTTTATCTTTAATCGTACCCAACTGCTGCTGGAAAATCGCGGTTTCTAGTCGTGGTAGACGATCGACTAATTTGCTTTTGAGATCGGTATTAAAGAAGAATTCCGCGTCCGCTAAGCGTGGACGAACGACTTTCTCGTTGCCTTCGATAACATGGCGAGGCTCTTTCGACTCGATGTTAGAGACGAAAATAAAGTTAGGCAGCAATTGCTTATTCGCGTCGCTCATCTGATGAGAATAAACCGGGAAGTATTTTTGGTCACCTTTCATGGTGTAAACCAAAGCTTCTGACGGTACTTTAAGGAATTTTTCTTCAAATTTCGCCGTAAGCACCACTGGCCATTCAACCAGTGAGGTCACTTCTTCAACCAAGTCATCGTCAAGATCGGCAACACCGCCAACCTGTAGCGCTGCTTTTTGTGCATCCGCAATAATTATCGCTTTACGCGCATCGTAATCGGCGATCACTTTACCGCGCTGTTCTAAAATCGCAGGGTATTGTTCTGCTGAATCGATGGTGAACTCTTTTTCGCCCATAAAGCGGTGACCACGAATGGTGCGCGCAGAAGCTACGCCTAAGATCTCACCTTCGATCAGTTCATCACCCATCAAAATAGTCAGAGTTTTTACTGGGCGGATAAATTGTGTTTCTTTATCACCCCAGCGCATGGGTTTGGCGATAGGCAAGTTTGCTAACGCTTTGGCGGCAAGTTCAACCACAATGGCTTTGGCATCTTGGCCTTTGACTTCCTGTTTGAACAGTAGCCATTCACCTTGTTCTGTTGTTAGGCGATCCGCTTGCTCAACAGTAATGCCGTTACCACGCGCCCAGCCTTGTGCTGCTTTGGTTGGATTGCCATCGGCATCAAAAGCAACAGAAATAGCGGGGCCACGTTTTTCGACCACTTTATCCGCTTGACCTTGGGCCAAGTTGGTCACTTTCAGTGCTAAACGGCGAGGGGTTGCAAACCATTTGATGCCTTCGTGTGCCAGTTCAGCAGTTTTTAATTCTGCGGCAAAGTTAGCCGCAAACGCTTCAGCCAAAGTGCGAAGTTGTTTTGGTGGTAGCTCTTCTGTGCCTAATTCAATTAGAAATTCTTTTGCCATCTTATTTGTCCTCACCCTTTTTACACATAGGGAAGCCAAGTGCTTCACGAGATGCGTAGTACGCTTCTGCAACCGCTTTGGTCAGGTTACGGATACGTAGGATGTAACGTTGACGTTCTGTCACCGAAATCGCTTTACGCGCGTCCAATAGGTTAAAGGCATGGCCCGCTTTCAAAATACGCTCATAGGCAGGAAGTGGCAGCGGTTTTTCTAACTCAAGTAGATGCTTACACTCTTTTTCGCACTGGTCGAAGAAAGTGAAAAGAAAATCAACATCCGCGTGTTCGAAGTTGTAAGTGGATTGTTCGACTTCATTTTGATGGTAAATGTCACCATAGGTGACTTTACCTAATGGGCCATCTGTCCAGACTAAGTCATACACTGAATCCACGCCTTGAATATACATGGCAAGACGCTCAATACCGTAAGTGATTTCGCCAGTTACAGGCTTGCACTCTAGGCCGCCGACTTGTTGGAAGTAAGTAAATTGAGTCACTTCCATGCCGTTTAGCCACACTTCCCAGCCAAGACCCCAAGCACCTAAGGTTGGGTTTTCCCAGTTATCTTCCACGAAACGAATATCGTGTACTAGTGGGTCAACACCGAGCACTTCTAAAGACCCAAGATACAACTCTTGAATGTTGTCTGGCGAAGGTTTGATGATGACTTGGAATTGGTAATAGTGTTGCAGGCGGTTTGGGTTTTCACCATAACGACCGTCCGTTGGACGACGAGAGGGTTGAACATACGCCGTTGCAATGGGCTCTGGGCCTAAAGCTCGCAGGCATGTCATTGGGTGAGAGGTTCCTGCACCAACTTCCATGTCTAATGGTTGCACAATGGTACAGCCTTGTTGGGCCCAATAATCCTGCAGCGCGAGGATCATACCCTGAAAGGTTTTGATATCGTATTTTTGCATAGTCAGGTTCGCGCGATTCTTCTGTCTGAATGGATGAAAATAACGGACAAGTATACCCAGATATTCGCTCAGCGAGTAGGGGTAATCTTGCTTAATTAATGGTCGAAAATCCGTTTTAGTAGAATTTATCGCATTGATTGTGCCAAATTCCTGCACATGAATGGTTTTGGCGGATTTCTAACTTGAGATTTTCGCTCGGCCTGATTAGAATTGCGCCGTCTTTGGGGAGTAGCTTACCGGTGAGATTTCTTATCTTAGTGGTTCGTTCGTCAACATAATTGGTGCCAAATCACCGTGGCGTTCGAGGCTAAAGTCATTTTAGCTTAGCAAGACCTTAGACAAACATCACAAACCGGGGTGGGGAGTGGCGTTTGTCTATGGTTATTATAATTATCCCGCCCCATTGAGCCTGTCGTGAGCGTATTAGCTATTTCAATTACTACCGTCGCCTTAGCTGAAATTGGCGATAAAACCCAACTGCTTTCTCTACTGCTAGCCAGTCGTTATCGTAAACCTTTACCTATTATTGCCGCCATTTTTGTGGCCACGATGGTTAACCATGCGCTCGCTGCTTGGCTGGGCGTGGTCGTTGCTGATTACCTTTCACCAGAAATCCTTAAGTGGGTGTTGGTCGCCAGCTTCTTAGCCATGGCGGGTTGGGTGTTAATTCCAGACAAACTCGACGGTGATGAAAAGATTACCAATCGAGGACCTTTTGTCGCTAGCTTCATCGCCTTTTTTGTCGCCGAAATTGGGGATAAAACCCAAATAGCGACGTCTATTCTTGGTGCGCAATATGCCGATGCCCTACTGTGGGTGGTGCTCGGAACGACGATTGGTATGTTGCTGGCTAACGTACCTGTGGTGCTGATTGGAAAATTATCAGCCGATAAAATGCCGCTAGGACTTATTCGTAAAATCACGGCGGTGCTCTTTTTGATATTAGCGATCGGTGCGGCGATTTGGTAATTCAAATCGATTAAATGATTTGGCGAGTGAGCGTGACACAATTAATTACTCAACTTGTCGCCCAACGTCTACGGTTGCGTGATGAGTGACAAATTTATGCCATACTGGTCATGTTACTGTAGCGCTAGATGATGCAAGTAAGAGGGAATGCATATGCTGACACGTTATATGGGAATGACCGCCAAGAGCCAAAGTTACTTATTTACGTTCGGTTTTGTGCTGACGTTGTTGGGTATGGCGCTGACGGAAATGTGGCTACCCATGGTGGCCGGCGCAATCATATTGTGTGGCTTGATGGTGGAATCTTGGATCCGAGTCGCGCATATTATCCCGATGCACGATGAAATTCGAACCCTGCAAAAGCAGATCACAAAACTGCAATCAGAGATCCGCACCATCGAGTTTAATGAGTAGTGTGTAGCGCAATGAATCAATGAATCAATGAATCAATGAATCAATGAATCAATGAATTAATGAATTAATAGCAAAAGGCGGCCTTTTTGAGGTCACCTTTTCTTTGCGTACGCATCACTTAGATCGAGGCTTAATTCAATCCTTTCTTAATCAAATAGAGATAGGGCAATGTATCCACTTTCTCCGCAATTAGCTGATGATCCATAAAGCGGCAAAAACTGGGAATGTCTCGAGTGGTTGACGGGTCATCGGCTTTCACTAGTAAAATTTCGCCATCTTGCATGGTTCGAATGGTTTTTCTGACCATCATTACAGGCTCGGGACAGCGCAATCCTTCGGCTTCGAGTGTTTGTGTGGCAAGTGCCGGATCAAATGTCATATTCAAACCTAATCGATGTTATCGCAAGGCGTAGATAATACTGGCGAGGAAAAAATATTCAATAACCACTTGGCAAAGTGATCTTTTTGTTTTAACTTACTTAACAAGTTGATAACAATTTAGTGAGGCACTTATGTTAACAGCGCTTGATAGGTTAACCATTTATTCGGTTCTCTGCTTTATCTCATTTTGTGCCTTAGTGATGCGAACGCCTGCAGAAACGTCATGGATGCCACTTTTTGGTGTCAGTGCGTCACTGGTTGGAATCTGGCTTGAGATGCATCTTTGGAAAGGCATCTCAGAAGAGCAGAATCACTAATCCATCACATATTGATCAACGCATTGCACTAATACGACACGTAACACATTCCGACACTATCCCCATTTTCTTGGGCTTCCCCGCTGAAAGGCGGGATTTTTTTTGCCTAACGCGTACACTGAGCCTATTTACCAATGATAAAAGTGGGGTTATTGCATGGAGTTGGAAGATATCTATCGTCGCGATCTGAATTTATTGATTGCACTGAGAGTGTTGATAGAAGAGAGCAGTGTCAGTAAAGCGGCCCAGCGTTTAAATCTTAGCCAGTCAGCCATGAGCCGTGTATTAGGTCGGTTACGTGATCTGCTCAATGATCCTCTTTTTACGCGCCAAGGTCAGCATCTCATTCCGACTGAAAAAGCGCTGGAGCTTAATCGCGCCTTAGGCGAGCCATTGGAGTCTCTACGTCAAATCCTTTCACCTGTTGAATTTGACCCCCAGCAATGTGAACAAACCTTCACCATTGCCACGACAGATTACGCAATGCAGACCATCTTACCGTTTGCTTTACCAAGGATATATCAAGAGGCACCAAACGTGTCGTTTGAGTTTTTACCTTTGCAGCATGATAGGTTGGCCGATCAACTGACTTATGAAGGGGCTGATTTAGCGATTTGTCGCCCAACGTCGCCAGTAGCACCATTGATGAGTGAGGTGCTTGGGCGAGTCGGTGTGCTTTGTTTGCTCTCCCAACACCATCCGTTGGCGAATCGGCAGATCTCTTTAGCGGATTACCTGACATACCCTCATGCGATGATTGCGATCAGTGATGGTGTTAATGCCTTAATTGAACAAGCATTAAGTGGGCAGCCTAAACGGAAAATGGTGCTCAGAGCCTATCATTTAGAAGCTGCGCTAGCGATTGTTGATACCATGCCATTGATTATTACGGTGCCTGCGGATCTGGCCTATTTAGTGGCAGAACGTTACGCATTGGTGGTGAAGCCGTTACCGTTTCAGTTTACGCCGTTTGACTACTCTATGATTTGGCACTCGCGATGTGAGCATTCTCCTGCCCAAGAATGGTTAAGGCAGATCGTCAAACAAGAGTGCAGTCGGTTGATTGCTAAGCGTATTGAAGAGATGCAGTTAGAGGGATAAAAATCATCAAGCTTTGAGTAAGACCAAAGCTTGATGAATGAATGGTTTAAAGCTTAATCACCACGCGACCAGTCACTTGACCATTGGTGATCGTTTCAGCGTACTGCGCTGTTTGTTCGAGGGTGATTTCCTCACACGCTTGCTCAAAGTAGCTTGCAGGTAGCAGTTTCGCTAAGCTTTCCCATGCTGCCATGCGTTTTTCTAGCGGGCAAGAGACGGAGTCGACACCTTGCAGGCGTACATTGCGCAAAATGAACGGCATGACGGTGGTGGGCAAATCAAAACCACCCGCTAAACCACACGCGGCAACCGTGCTGTTGTAGTCCATTTGGGCTAACACTTTGGCTAACATTTTGCTGCCTACTGTATCGACCGCGCCAGCCCAAATCTGTTTTTCCAGCGGACGAGCTGGCTCTTCAAATTCGCTGCGATCAATAACGCGGCTTGCTCCTAGTTTTTCTAGCAATGGACCATTTTGTTCAACACGACCGGTTACCGCAGCAACTTTATAACCTAGCTTAGCTAATAGTGTTACAGCAACTGAACCCACGCCACCACTGGCACCCGTCACCAATATTTCACCCTTTTCCGGTTGAATACCCGCATCTAAAATGGCTTGCACGCAAAGCATGGCAGTAAAGCCAGCAGTGCCAATCATCATCGCTTTTTTGCTATCAAGACCGTGCGCGAGTGGCACTAACCAATCGGCTTTCAAGCGTGCTTTTTGCGCCATACCACCCCAATGGTTTTCACCCACTCCCCAACCGGTTAGTACAACTTTGTCACCGGTTTGGTAGCGAGTATCTTGGGATTCAAGTACGGTTCCCGCAAGATCAATGCCCGGTACCATAGGGAAATTGCGAATGATTTTGCCTTTACCTGTAATGGCTAAACCATCTTTGTAATTCAATGATGAGTAATCGACCGCGACTAAAACTTCACCTTGCGGTAATTGTGATTCGTCGATTTGTTCAATGGTGGCAACTGTGTTTTTTTCTTGTTGATTAAGGATTAACGCTTTAAACATTCGGATCTCCAGATTGGCACAGCAAGCATAAGATGTCGCTAAGTGTAGTACTGAATTAACTATGACTAAAATGAAACTTTAGCATTGGTTCTATGCGTATTATGCATCACTCATAAAAAATGCCAGTCGTGGGACTGGCATTGAGCTTTAGGATAAGAAGAACTGGTATGAAGGATTGTCCGTCTCATCTTTGCATTGGTAACCCAATTCTCTAAGGTGAGCGGAGAAGCGGTTTAAATCGCTCTCTTCGAGTTCAAAACCACACAATACGCGGCCATAATCGGCGCCATGATTGCGGTAATTAAACAAGCTAATGTTCCAGTGTGTGCCAAGCGTGCTGAGAAATTTCAGCAGAGCGCCCGGATATTCCGGAAATTCGAAGCTGTATAATCGCTCTTTTAGCGGCTTAGAGGGTTTGCCTCCAATCATATAACGGACATGCAGTTTGGCCATTTCATCATCCGATAGATCCACCACAGGGTAGCCACCTTGGCGTAAATCGTGAATGATGTTGTCGAGCTCTTCTTGCCCACTTAACAGGCGTACACCGACGAAAATGTTGGCCAGCTTGTCATCGTTATAGCGATAGTTGAACTCGGTGACCGCGCGACCGCCAATGATATTACAAAACTCAAAAAACGCGCCTTGACGTTCAGGTATGGTCACCGCCAAAAGCCCTTCACGTTTTTCGCCTAGCTCACATCGCTCCGACACGTAACGCAAGCCGTGGAAATTGGTGTTAGCCCCTGAAAGTACGGTGCCTAACTGTTTATCCACCAGCTTATGTTTTTCCGCGAATTTCTTCAGACCAGCCAGAGCAAGCGCTCCAGAAGGTTCGGCAATCGCACGCGTGTCTTCGAAGATATCTTTAACCGCCGAGCAGATTTCATCGCTTGATACCGTAATGTGGCCATCAATGTATTGCTGACACAAACGGAAGGTTTCATCACCAATTCGTTTTACCGCGACACCGTCGGCAAACATGCTGACTTGGTCAAGCACCACGGGTTTACCTGCCTCGAGTGCTGCTTTTAAACAAGCAGAATCTTCAGGTTCAACCGCAATGACTTTGATTTCTGGCATCAGCTGTTTGATGAGCACCGCGACCCCAGCGGCTAAACCGCCACCGCCGACTGGTACAAAAATGTAATCAAGGTGGCCATTTTGTTGCAGCATTTCCATGCCAATCGTGCCTTGCCCTGCAATGACCAGTGGGTGATCGAACGGTGGGACAAACGTATAACCTTGCTCGTGAGCCAAGCGTTCCGCTTCGGCTTTGGCTTCATCAAAGTTGTTGCCATGCAAAATCACCAAACCGCCAAAACCGCGTACCGCTTCAACTTTGATATCAGGGGTAGTTTTGGGCATCACAATGGTGGTTTTAATGCCTAATTTTGTTCCCGACAGAGCCATTCCCTGCGCGTGGTTGCCTGCTGACGCGGCAATCACCCCAGCTTGTTTTTGCACCTCAGATAAACTCGACACCATATTATAAGCGCCGCGTAATTTAAAAGAGTGCACAGGCTGGCGATCTTCACGCTTGAGCTGAACGCGATTTTTGATGCGCGCCGATAAGCGGGGCATATCCTGCAGTGGCGTCACCGTTGCGACGTCATACACGGGGGCGCGCAGGATCTGGCGCAGATAATCTGCGCCAGTTTGAGTTGCGTTACCTGAGTCGCTCATCCGCTAGCCCTCTAGCTTAGATTTGTCTCGAACAGCCCCTTTATCAGCGCTGGTGGCCATACTTGCGTAGGCTTTCAATGCCAAAGAGACTTCACGCTGGCGATTGACAGGCTTCCAACCGAGCTGGTCTTGTTTTACGCGGCGCTCAGCCAGTTCAGCTTCTGAAACGTTGAGCGTAATGGAGCGGTTCGGAATATCGATGGCGATAATATCCCCAGAATTCACCAAACCTATCGTTCCGCCGTTCGCAGCTTCTGGAGAAACGTGACCAATTGATAAACCGGAAGTGCCCCCAGAGAAACGACCGTCAGTCAGTAGCGCGCACTCTTTGCCTAGCCCCATTGATTTGAGGTACGTGGTTGGGTAAAGCATTTCTTGCATACCCGGGCCGCCTTTCGGGCCTTCATAGCGGATGACGACAACATCACCGGCCTTCACTTTACCGCCTAAAATACCTTCAACGGCACTTTCTTGGCTTTCAAAGACCACGGCTGGGCCTGCAAATTTCAGGCTACCTTCATCAACCCCTGCTGTCTTGACAATACAGCCGTCAACGGCAATGTTGCCTGATAGCACGGCTAGGCCTCCATCTTGGCTAAAAGCATGCTCTTTGGTACGAATACAGCCTTCTTTGCGATCGTCATCGAGGCGATCCCATCGGCATTGTTGCGAGAAGGCTTTAGTGGTACGAATACCCGCAGGACCGGCACGGAAAAAGGTTAAGACGTCTTCATCTTGCGTTTGCATGATGTCGTATTGAGCCAACTGCTCTTTCATCGATAAACCCAACACGGTGCGAGTTTGATTGTTGATGAGACCGGCGCGATCCAATTCACCAAGAATCGCCATCACGCCACCCGCGCGGTGCACATCTTCCATGTGATATTTTTGAGTCGATGGCGCGACTTTACACAGATGAGGTACGCGGCGTGACATGCGGTCGATATCACTCATGTCAAAATCGATTTCACCTTCTTGAGCGCCTGCTAATAGGTGCAATACCGTGTTGGTTGATCCGCCCATCGCAATATCCAGTGCCATCGCATTTTCGAACGCGGCTTTGTTGGCAATATTACGCGGTAAGGCAGATGCATCATCTTGCTCGTAGTAACGCTTGGTTAATTCAACAATGCGTTTACCTGCGTTGATGAAGAGCGCCTCACGATCGGCATGCGTGGCCAACATCGAACCATTACCTGGTTGAGAAAGTCCCAACGCTTCGGTGAGACAGTTCATTGAGTTGGCGGTAAACATGCCAGAACAAGAACCACAGGTTGGGCAGGCCGAGCGTTCAATTTGTTCACTTTGTGCGTCGGAGACTTTAGGGTCAGCGCCTTGGATCATCGCATCGACTAAATCGAGTTTGATGATTTGATCAGAAAGCTTGGTTTTACCCGCTTCCATTGGCCCGCCAGAAACAAAGATAACGGGAATATTAATGCGCAGTGCCGCCATCATCATCCCAGGGGTGATTTTGTCGCAGTTGGAAATGCAGACCATCGCATCAGCGCAGTGTGCATTAACCATGTACTCGACAGAGTCTGCGATCAACTCGCGTGATGGTAGTGAGTACAGCATGCCGCCATGCCCCATGGCGATACCGTCATCTACCGCGATGGTATTAAATTCTTTGGCGATGCCGCCGGCTTTTTCGATTTCACCCGCAACCAATTGACCCATATCTTTGAGGTGCACGTGGCCCGGTACGAATTGAGTGAACGAGTTAACCACCGCAATAATCGGCTTACCGAAATCTTCATCTTTGACGCCAGTGGCGCGCCATAATGCGCGCGCTCCAGCCATATTACGTCCGTGTGTCGTTGTTGCGGATCTATACTTTGGCATTGTCTATCGTCCTCTATTACTTCGGTTGTGGGTACACGTAATCCAACCAGCCCCACTTGTCTTCAGTGGTGCCGTTAAATAGGCCAAAGTAAGCTTCTTGCATCACTTTCGTGATTGGCCCACGTTTACCCTCTCCAACCGTAATTTGGTCTACGCTCCGCACTGGGACGATTTCGGCGGCGGTGCCAGTCATAAAAATTTCGTCAGCAAGATAGAGAGCTTCACGCGCAATGTTCACTTCACGTACTTCGTAACCCATCTCTTTAGCCAGCGTCATGATCGAATCACGCGTGATGCCCGGCAAGATGGAGCTGGTGGTTGGTGGCGTGAGCAGCACACCGTTTTTGATGACGAAAATGTTTTCGCCTGCACCTTCAGATAAATAACCATCCACGCTTAAAGCGATACCTTCGGCATAGCCATGACGACGAGCTTCACCACCGACAAGCAGAGACGATAAATAGTTACCACCCGCTTTGGCTGCGGTTGGAATGGTGTTTGGCGCAGCGCGATGCCAGCTAGAAACCATCGCATCCACACCATTTTCTAGCGCTTCATCACCTAAGTAAGCACCCCAAGGGAAGGCGGCAATGATTAACTCCATTTCAGTATTCACTGGTGGGCAAACGCCAAGGCCAACGTTGCCAACAAAGCCAAGTGGGCGAATGTAGGCTGAATCCAGTTTATTGACGCGCAATGTTTCACGTGTCGCTTCCATGATCTCTTCTATCGTATAGGGGATAGGGAAACGGTAAATTTTTGCTGAATCTTTCAGGCGTTGAGCGTGCTCTTTATGACGGAAGACGATTGGACCTTTAGGAGTGTTATAACAACGCACACCTTCAAACACCGAGGTGCCGTAGTGCATTGCGTGTGTCAGTACATGAACGTTTGCATTTGCCCACGGAACCATTTCACCGTTGAACCAAATGTAATCTGCAGTTTTTGTTGCCATTTATTGCCTTCCTTATGCACAAATCTTTTGTTGTAAATTGTTATTCGGTAGTTCGTTATTTTTTATTGGGGTGACATCGACACTGCGAATATCCCATAATTTTTCAATTTGATTGATCAGTGTGCTGATGGGGCGATCACTATCAACAATGATTTCAACACTGGCGACTTTGCTGGCGTGGTTTTGCGTTGCGGCCACTTGTTTTATCACAAATCCACGATGGCGAATCACGCGCAGAACACGCTCTAATAGCACCGGTTTATCATCGGCTTTGATGTCTAATAGGTATCTATCCATTAGGTGTTCTCCAACATATCACTATTTGAGGCGCCCGGTGGTACAAGCGGCCATACGTTTTCTTCTTCATCAATCAAAACGTGAAGCAGATAAGCTGTTTTGCTGGCCAGCATTTCTTTAAGTGCCGGTTCAACTTCTTCTTTTTTGGTGATGGTTTTGCCAGGAATATCGAACGCCTTAGCTAGCATCACGAAATCTGGGTTGTCATCCAAAATTGTTTCACTATGGCGGCCATCAAAGAACAGCGATTGCCATTGGCGCACCATACCCAAACGGTGGTTGTTCAGTAGTACCATCTTGACCGGGATTTGGCGGCGCTTGAGCGTACCAAGTTCTTGAACATTCATCATGAACGAGCCATCCCCAGAAATGAGAATGGATTGATCATCTGGGCGAGCAACGGCAGCGCCCATTGAGGCGGGCAACCCAAAGCCCATAGTTCCAAGGCCAGCTGAGGTGATGAAGTTCTGTGGAGCACGCGGCTGAATGTGCTGCGCGGCCCACATTTGATGTTGGCCAACGTCGGTTGAGACGATGGCTGAATCGGGCATCATGTCGGACAGTTGTTTGAGTAACAATGGTGCAAAAATGAGATCGCCCGGGTGGTCATAGCGCCACTTAAAGCCACTGCGCAAACTTTCACTGTGGTGAACCCACGGTGCGATATCACGCGTCAGTTCCAGTTGTGGAAGAATGAGATTGATGTCACCACGTAGTGACGCATTGGCGATACGGAGTTTATTAAACTCGGCCGCATCGATATCGATATGAATCACTTTGGCGTGTGGTGCAAAAGTATCCAGTTTTCCCGTTACTCGGTCATCAAAGCGCGCTCCAACCACAATCAACAAATCACACTCTTGAACGACCAAGTTTGCCGCCTTAGTCCCATGCATACCAAGCATGCCAAGGTAGTGCGGGTCATGGCGCTCAATCGTGCCCAAGCCTTTTAAGGTACTTACTGATGGCATCGGATTGAGGCGTAAAAACTCGCGTACGGAATCGGTCGCTTTGGCCAGTTGAACGCCACCGCCAACATACAATACAGGACGAGAGCTTTGTGAAAGCAGTTGTTGCGCTGCGTGAAGCTGCTCTTGGCTGGCAACTGGCATGGCTGGCGCAGTGAACGCAGGTAGCTCAGTCACGGGGGTTTTTGCCAGTTGTACATCTTTAGCGATATCCACAATCACCGGGCCGGGGCGACCCGCTTTCGCTACCTCAAAGGCTTCGGCAAGGGTGGGTGCGAGATCGTGGATATCGGTAACGAGGTAGCTGTGTTTGGTGCAAGAGAGTGACATACCAATCACGTCCATCTCTTGAAAAGCATCGGTACCAATGTGTGAGCTTGCGACTTGGCCAGTGATGGCGACAAGGGGGATTGAGTCAAGAAATGCATCGGCAAGACCGGTGACCAAATTGGTCGCTCCGGGTCCTGAGGTGGCCATGCACACCGCGACATCTTGTGTCGAGCGCGCCATGCCAATCGCCGCCATGGCTGCACCTTGTTCGTGGCGACAGAGGATGTGTTCTACACCGCCATCGTATAATGCATCATAGATTGGCATGATAGCGCCGCCGGGATAACCAAAAACGGTTTTGATTCCCTGCTGCTTTAATGCGGCTACAACCAGTTGTGCTCCTGTCATCATAACCCTCCCAAACTGTGTATGGCACAGTAAACCATGTTGTGTTTGCACTTCATGTGCGCTCCCATTCTTCCTGTCATATCGGGTTGGATAATCGCCAACCAGTATGAACTTTTTAGTTTAATAGTTGTAAAAAAACCCCCGGACTTTTCAGTGCGGGGGTCTTTTGAATCTGGTGGTTATTTTGCGCCCACTAGCCCCCGCGCGGAATCAATAATGACCACGATAATCAGGCTTAGTAGTAGGTTAATGTGAGCGTTCAAATTCATCACTTAATTCTTAAAATAGTTGGCGTAATATCTTACGAAATTGTTTGCGTCTCTAGTGGTAACACACAATTCCGTTAAATGACAAGCAAAAACTCATTCTTTTTTCACATTCTTTCAGCATCACAACAAGCTATATAACAATCTCTCGTGTGCAAATAAGGGCGCAGAAACAGAACGAACACTTTTTAAACAACCACGAAGGAATGAAATGGGACTCGCAATTATTCACAGCCGAGCCAGTGTTGGCGTGCAAGCACCGACAGTGACAGTTGAAGTACATATTAGCAATGGTATGCCCGGTTTTACGTTGGTCGGCTTGCCAGAAACGACGGTCAAAGAGTCTCGTGATCGCGTGCGCAGCGCTATCATTAATTCCCGCTTTGAGTTTCCCGCCAAGCGTATTACGGTCAATCTAGCCCCTGCGGATCTCCCCAAAGAGGGTGGTCGATTTGATTTACCGATCGCGTTGGGGATTTTGGCAGCCTCACAGCAGATAGCGCTAACGAAGTTAGATGGGTATGAGTTTATTGGTGAATTAGCCTTATCTGGTGAGTTGCGTCCTGTTAAAGGTGTGTTACCCGCCGCTTTAGCTGCGAATCGAGCCAAGCGCTGTTTGGTGGTGCCTCATGGTAATGGTGATCAAGCCGCGTTAGTGGCAAAGGATCAGCATAAATCGGCGCAAACGCTGCTTGAGGTGTGTGCTGATTTGTGTGGCCAGCAAACCCTCTCTCTTTTTCAAACCGAACCTAAACCATGCCGAGCGAAAAATACTCGCGATCTGCAAGATATCATTGGTCAACAGCAAGGAAAGCGAGCGTTAGAAATCGCAGCCGCGGGCAACCATAACCTGCTTTTTCTCGGTCCACCCGGAACGGGTAAAACCATGCTTGCCTCTCGGTTGTGTGATTTATTACCAGAAATGAATGAGGATGAAGCGATGGAAACCGCTTCGGTTGCTTCTCTGACTCCACAAGACATTAACCAGCACAACTGGAAGCAAAGGCCATTTCGCTCGCCTCATCATTCCAGTTCAATGGCGGCGCTGGTCGGTGGCGGTTCTATTCCGAGGCCGGGGGAAATTTCTTTGGCACACAATGGGTTATTGTTTCTTGATGAAATGCCGGAATTTGAACGAAAAGTGCTCGACTCACTGCGTGAACCTTTAGAGTCGGGTGAAATTATTATCTCAAGAGCGCAAGGTAAAACGCGCTTTCCAGCTCGCTTTCAATTAGTGGGGGCGTTGAACCCCAGCCCAACCGGCTATTACGAAGGCACGCAAGCCAGAGCCAACCCGCAGAGTATTTTGCGCTATTTGGGACGCTTATCGGGGCCATTGCTTGATCGCTTTGACATGTCGATAGAAATCCCCTCGCTTCCCAAAGGAATGCTGGCAAATGGCGGCGAAAGAGGTGAAGCAACGGCTGTGGTTAAAGAAAGAGTGCTGATTGCTCGTGAACGGATGGTGATTCGTAATGGTAAGGTTAATGCTTTGTTAGGGAGCCGAGAAATTGAACAGTATTGCCCTTTAACTAAAGCTGACGCCGAATTTTTGGAAAATGCACTGCACCGCCTAGGGCTCTCCATCCGCGCGTATCATCGCATTATCAAAGTGGCGCGTACGATTGCTGATTTAGAAGGGGCCGAGCAGATTGCTAAGCCCCATCTAGCGGAAGCGCTCGGCTATCGAGCGATGGACCGCTTGTTGAAACAACTGACCGCACAAGCGGTGTAATGAACTTAAAATTGGTAATTTAACCCTAGCGCTGTAAAGAGAGACGATTCGTCGTAAAACGAGAGGTTTGAGCTCGATTGGTTATAACCGGCTAAAGCGATTAATGACCAATCATCCCAATCCATAAATTGGCTGTATTCGTACGCGAAGAATAGGCTCAGTTCATCGTCATTACGCACAGTGTGATTAAACAGTGAGTTTCCACCTTGATAGTCGCGCTTGGTATAACCAGCGGTCAGCGCCAGTTTATGGCTATTGATAAACGTGAAGTAGGAGAGATCGGCGGCGTAAGAGTGATGAGTATTGGCGTCGCCATCCGCTTGGTGGTTGATATAAGTGATGGAGGGCTGTAACAAACTGGTTGGGCTCAGAGAGTAACGGTACTGCCCTTTTAGGTAGTAACTTTTACCATCACGAGCCAGTTCAGGGCTTGGAAACTGATCGTTGTCGATCTCTTTGGTCGCGTAAGCGACATCGATAGTCCATGGGCTGCCTTGAATACTATTGAATGTTAATCGGTAGGCATTTCCTGACTCATCGGTTTCTTGGCGCTGACTGTTTAGTTGGTAAGGGTTAGCCCAGGTTTTTCCAGACATCACGGTCGGCAAAAAAGCCACATCAACCACGGTACCTGTCTCCATCTCATATTGATACCCCAACTGAAGCGCTAAAGTGCCGACGGCAATATCATCACGTGAGGTGCCTAGATAAACCTGTTGTTGACGTTTGTCCCCGAAGGTGTAAGCAAGGTTACCCAAAGGCCCAACGGCAAAGTTTGACTGCCGGCTACTCTTTGTTTCGAGTGATGTAATACGCTCATCTCCACCCGTATCAAATGATGATTGGGAAGATGCAAAAATAGTATTAATGGCAATCTCACCACTTAAACCTGTTTCTGGAGCCAGTTCGGCAGATACATGAAAAGCCAGAGCGCTAACAAGCGTCATGGACAGGTATTTATTCATTAGGAGTTTCCATACTTTGATTCAATAGTGGTTAAGTATATGAATAAACTTGGATGACGACACGATAAAACTAATCTGACCGTTTTATGAATGAAGAGTGAGCTTTGTCTTAGGCATACACAGTTTTGTGCTGTGATGGCTTGTGTTTCAATATTGGTTGTATGAGAAAGCGCTGCAAGGTTGAACTTGATTAAGTAAAAATGAGGAGCCTTTGCTCCTCATTTTTGAATGATTACTTGGTCAGTAGGTAATTGACCAGTTCGAAGTATTCATTGGTCGATTTAACACCTTGTCCCTGCACCAAATAATGATTGTTAACCACGACAGCAGGCACACCTGAAAGGCCGCTTTCTTGGAACTGTTTGTCAAAGCGGCGCACCATTGAATCGACGGCAAAACCATTAAAGGCGGCATCAAATTTTGCTGCATCAATACCTTCGTCTAGGAAGATTTGACGTAGATCAGCATCATCTCTTGGTGGTTTACGCATCGTGTGGATGCGGTTAAACATCACGGGCACCATTTTGTCTTCAACTTTGAGGGCAAGCATGGTGGCGTAAGCTTTACTCATTGATTTACCCATAGAGCCACCCATAAAAGAAACATGGTTTTTCTGCAGAGTAACCCCTTGTGGGAGCTGCTTTTTCAGTTGGGCGATGATCGGCTCAAAGGTATTGCAGTGTGGGCAGTAAAAGGAGAAAAACTCCGTCACGGTTGGATTTTTAGAGGGTTCAAGATCAAGCACTTTGTAATGCTCACCTTCTTTAAATTGGGCTGCATGAGCCGATAAGCTCAGCAGTAAGGTTGCAACCAGTGCAAAAAGCTTCTTCATTGTATACTCCATTTATTGCTTCAAGGTGACTTACCATTGTGGCATTAGTGAGAGCGTAGGCTCGTCTAATGCTGCTATTTGTTCTTTAAACGCAAGCACTTGGCTTTCCCAATATTTAGGGTCATTAAACCAAGGGAAGGCGAGTGGAAAAGCAGGGTCCTGCCATCGTTTGGCCAACCATGCCATGTAATGCACCATTCGTAGACCGCGTAACGGTTCAATTAGTTTCAATTCGGCTGGATTAAAATCGTGAAACTCTTGATACGACTCTAAGATAATGTCCAACTGCATTCGCTTATCTTGCAATTCGCCATTGAGTAGCATCCACAAATCCTGTACTGCTGGTCCATTGCGAGCATCGTCTAAATCGACAAACATAGGCCCATCTCGCCACAAAATATTGCCTGGATGGCAATCACCATGCAAGCGGATGGCCGTGGATTTTGCTGGCCATTGCTGTTCAATTTTGTTGATCAATAACGATAAGTCACTGAAAAAGGTATTTTGCAAGTGCTGAGGTATAAAGGACGCATTTTCCAATAGCTGTTTGGGTTGATAAAGATACTCATCTAAGCTGATGGTCGGGCGATGAACAAATGTACGAGTGGCACTGATGTGATGAATGCGTCCAAGAAACCGGCCCACGCCTTCTAATTGGTCCATATTGTCCACTTCAAACTGCCGCCCACCCACACTGTTAAACAGCGCGAAATGATAGCCCTGATAGTGATGTAAGGTTGCACCGTTGATGAGCAATGGCTCAGCAATCGGAATTTCCGCCGCGTACAGCTCGCGTGTGAAATCGTGCTCCTCTTGAATTTGCTCAACACTCCAGCGCTGAGGTCGATAGAATTTCACCACATAGCGTTGGCGTTCTTCATCGATGAATTGATAAACGCGGTTTTCGTAACTGTTGAGTGCCAGAAATCCTGATTCAGCACGAATGCCGATGCTTTCTAAGGCATACCACATGGTATCAGGGGTGAGTGCATCAAAATGGAAAGAAGCTTTGGTCATGATTAAAAAGGGCCCATTACTGAGCCCTTTTCCATTCGTTACGAAGTTAGAGTTTATTAATAAACCGGCTCTCAACTTCTATCGTGAATTGGTTACTGTCCGTGAGTATAAACTGAATCGTCGCTATAGGAGAGCTGAGTTTGTCAGGAGCGACGCCAAGGCTGGTTGGTAGGTTCAATACCTCTCCTGGTTTGACTTGAATGGTTTGTTTACCATACCAAGAGACGTCCGATAGCCCTTTCACGTCAAGCTTATACTCTTGCGTTTGCTGAGTTTTGTTGATGACTTTCAAGGTGTAAGTGTTCTCAATTTCACCATTGCTGTTGGTTTTAAATAGCTGGTTTCTATCACGCAATACACTTAAGCCGACCGGATCAACACTGGCTACTTGAGCGATGAATAAGCCAAACATCACCAGCAGTACCGTGCCATAACCGAGCAATTTAGGCCTGAGTATTTTGGTGTGGTGGCCGGAGAGGCGGTGTTCTGTGGTATAGCTGATGAGCCCTTTTTCATAGCCCATACGTTCCATCGTGGTATCGCACGCATCAATACAAGCACCGCAGTTAATGCATTCGTACTGCAAGCCATCACGAATATCGATGCCAGTCGGACACACTTGTACGCACAAATCACAATCAATGCAGTCACCTAAACCGAGTGCTTTGTGATCGGCTTTACGAGCGCGTGGCCCACGAGTTTCACCGCGTTTGCTGTCATAGCCAACAATAAAGGTATCTTTGTCAAACATCGCAGACTGAAAGCGAGCATAAGGACACATATGGATGCAGACGATCGAACGCATCCAGCCTGCATTTCCGTAAGTACAAAGGGTGAAAAAGAGTACCCAGAAGACGGGCCAGAAACTTTCATCGAGTGTGAAAAAGTTCACCACGAGTTCGCGTACCGGGACGAAATAGCCGACAAAAGTAAAACCAGTACCGAGTGCAATCGCCAGCCAAGCAATGTGTTTGATGGCTTTTCTTATAGCAAGATTAGCGGTGAGTTTTCCTGAGTCCTGCTTGCGGCGTTTATTGGCGGCGCCTTCGAGTTTTTCTTCAAACCAAATGTAGATAAATGTCCACACAGTTTGCGGGCACAGATAGCCACACCAGATACGGCCAAGAAAAGTGGTAATAAAAAACAGGCCGAATGCCGCAATCATAAACAACAGGGCCAGTAGAGTTAGGTCTTGTGGGTAAAGTGTGGTGCCGAAAAAGTTAAATTGCTGATGGCCGATATCGAGCAAAATCGCTTGGCGATCACCATAAGAGATCCACGGTACTAAAGTAAAAAGCAGCAGTAAAAACCAGCCACCATAGCGGCGGAGTTGTTGATAAGTACCTTTACTTTCGCGCACATAAATACGGTTGCTGGGGTTAAAACGGTCACCGTGGCCTTTGTGAGTTTTGGGGTTGAATATTTTAGGAGTCACATCCTTTATATCGATTTTGTCCTGACTCATGAAATGATCCTTGTTGGGCTGTAAGGTGTGATTTCTTTTAGTTCACACTCTGCGACATTGCTGTTTTCTCTTTGGGTACAATACCAAGATGAGAAATTATCATTGTTCAATCTTTATTTATTAAGCGGCAAGTATAACGCCAATAACAATTTTATTTCTTTAACACTATCAACCTTTAACAATAAAGCCTCAACTCGTGAGGCTTATCGCTAATAATAAAAAAGCGACCTAATAAGGCCGCTATCTTGATCACTATCACAGGGGCTACATCATTTTATGATGCCACGCGCGCGTAAAATGGCTGTTTTAAAATCATCTTCCTGATCTTTCTTCAGGCCAGGAATCATTTCGTCTTTGGCGCTGTTGCGCATTTTTAGATGGTAGATCAATACATCATCTGTAAGCGCTTCTAAAGGTCCTTTATAACCCGCTTCTTGAGCCAGTTTGGTGATGAATTGCACTAAGTTGAGCTGCTGATCTTTTTGCCATTCAGGCGCAAGTAGTTCAATTAGCTCTTCAATTCGATGACATTGCATTCTCTTTTCCCCAATTTTTATAAGTATTTTGAGTAAAGGTATCAAATTGCGGATTGAAGTCCAATTGAGCGCAA
The DNA here is from genome assembly GCF_963877065.1 of Vibrio sp. V01_P9A10T6. Classification (NCBI taxonomy): domain Bacteria; kingdom Pseudomonadati; phylum Pseudomonadota; class Gammaproteobacteria; order Vibrionales; family Vibrionaceae; genus Vibrio; species Vibrio sp. V01_P9A10T6. Next base: position 16,589 of record NZ_CAWNTB010000121.1, on the reverse strand, counting down.
AGAAAAAGCGCAGGGTTTAGCTGCGCTTTTTAATTATGCTGCCTGAACAACATTAGTTGTGCTCGATGCAGTAAGGGCATTTTTTTCAACTAAAGTCATTGCTGGAGCGACTTTTTTTGCAATCGGAGCAGCAGCAAAACCACTACGACGACGCATTGCACTACGGTTTGTGTGCGAAAACCTGACAGCTGTTGGGCGCATTCATTAACCTAACGGTCAGGCACATCCATTGCCAATCTAATGGCCTGAATCACCATGAGTTGAGCTTCATAATTGAAGGGTGGCTCTTCTGGCTCTCGCCAATCCAAATAATGATTCAGGAATAACGATATGCTTTCATATCGTAGTTAGATTAGCACCAAGTTTTGAATTGATCGATAGTTGAACGATTGTTGAGATGAATATTCTTGCAAATAAAGCTTAAAATTGTGTGAGATGCTTGGTTGAGTTTGTCATCTGATCGGCATTGCATCGCGTTTTGTTAAATAGGAGGTACCTATGTCGTTTACAAAAAACTCGCGATTTATCGCTCTCCTTGATACCCGTTCGTTACGAAATCTGCATTTAGGCTTACAACTGTAAGCTGAAGTGTGTAATACTAAGCCCACATTTTGTTGCTTTTGGTATGGTGTTTATGTCTGCTGTTGACAATGACGGCTATGGTGCTGGTGAAGAACGGGCGAATGCACTGAGTCATGGTTTGGGGCTATTGCTTAGTTTTGTTGGTTTAGTCTTGCTGCTGATCAAGGCAACAAGTGCGCAGGCCGATGCATTGACTTATATCAGCATGAGTCTCTATGGTGGCAGCATGATAGCGTTATTCCTTGCTTCAACTCTGTATCACTCCGTTGCGACACCGAAAGCCAAACGCTGGCTAAAAACGTTCGACCACTGTGCCATTTATCTACTGATTGCCGGAAGTTACACACCCTTTTTGTTGGTTAGCCTTCGCACTCCTTTGGCGATAGGTCTTATGGTGGTGATCTGGCTGCTGGCGCTGCTCGGTATCATCATGAAAATTGCCTTTGTCTACCGTTTTAAAAAGTTCTCACTAGTGACTTATTTGGCGATGGGGTGGTTATCCTTGGTTGTGATCTACCAACTGGCCCTCAATATCGAGGTCGGTGGTTTGGTGCTACTTGCTGTTGGTGGTTTGGTCTATTCGCTCGGGGTGATTTTTTATGTAGCGAAACGCATTCCCTATAACCATGCGATTTGGCATTTATTCGTGCTAGGTGGCAGTGCTTGTCACTTCTTTGCGGTTTACCTTTTTGTTCACCCAGTAAGTGCTTAACGCATTTCAACCCGCTCAATGTTGGTCGAAATTTGATAGCCTTGCTGGCGATCAACCTGAAGGGTAACCGGCTTTCCTTGCGCTTGAGTTTGTGGGCGTAAATAGCTATCAGCCATCCGTTTAATGGATTGCCAAATGGGTAACTGCTGAGTGAGTAGCAGTTGACCTTGCTCGTCATAAAGAGTGATGCTGAGCACTACCGCAATGACAGATTGCGAGCTTTGATTGGTGATGGCTGTTGGGATAACGAGTGTATCTCCTTGGTAGTAAGCCGCGCCGAGTACCACTTCCACTCCAGAATCCGACAGTTGTAAAATCGGTTTTTCACTCCCCATCTCAAAGGTGGTCGCTCGGTTTTTTGGGGCAATAGGGGCCGCGTGAATGGTGGTTTCCGGCGACATTGATAGCGGTTCAACATATTGCCATGTGAAATCATCATTGAGTTTCACTTGGCGGCCATCTTCTAAGGTCAGAAATTGCGCGCAAGATACGGCGCTTGCTGTCATGCTTAACAGCATCATTATCACAGGTATTGTCTTCATCTTAACGTCGCCAAAATGCAGGGAAAAACAGAACGATAATCGTCAAAATTTCTAAACGCCCCATCAACATCCCTAAGCTCAGAACCCACTTTGCTGCGTCAGGCAGTGGTGCGAAGTTGCCCGTTGGACCAATCACCGAGCCCATTCCGGGACCAACGTTGGCCACTGCGGTGATGGAACCTGAAATGCTGGTGACAGGATCAAGGCCCATTGCACTGAGCGCGCCTGCGATAGCAATGACAGTGATGAAAAAGGTTAAACCAAAAGCGACGACTGAGCGGACAATATCATCATTAACCGGACGATGATTATAGCGCTGTACGAAGATGCCTGAGGGATGGACCAACTTCATAATTTGTTTATTGAGCAGCGTCATCGCAATTTGGAAGCGGAACACTTTAATCCCACCAGAGGTTGAGCCGGAACAAGCTCCTGCTGCCATTAAGAAGATGAACAGCGTGCTTGGCAGTGCGCCCCAGGCGGTGAAATCTTCCAAACCAAAACCAGTAGTCGTGACCACTGAAACGATATTAAACATCGCCACTCGCAGGGCGTCCAACCAGTAGTAACCTAGTTTGAGATTCAGCCACAACGCAATGATGAGACTGGCAATTAGGAAAAGATAAGCAAATCCGCGAACTTGTGCGTCTTTTATGATCACTTTGATATTTTGTTTTCGGGCCGCAGCGACAAACAGTAGAAAGGGCAAGCCCCCCAAAAACATAAACAGCGTTGCTACCCAATGTGCACCGTTTGAGAAGTGGTTCATCGAACCGTCGGAGGTGGAATATCCACCAGTCGACAAGGTGGTGAATGAGTGGTTGATCGCTTCAAAAAGCGTCATGCCAGTGAGGATGTAGCCAATCAAGCACAGTAAGGTCAGTACCAAATAGACCAGCACAATATTTTTCGCGACAGTTTTGGCGCGTGGGCTACTTTTATCGGACCAATCAGACGATTCGGTTTGGAACAATTTCATCCCACCCACATTGAGCATTGGTAATACCGCTACCGCCATTACGATAAACCCAACCCCACCAAGCCATTGCAGAATAGAACGCCACAACAAGATGCTGGGCGGCATATTATCAAGGCCACTGAGCACGGTTGAACCTGTAGTGGTTAACCCTGACATGGTTTCAAAGTAGGCGTCGGTAAAGCTGATGTGGTTGATAAAGACGAAAGGGAGCGCCGCGAAAGCGCTGGCAACCGTCCACACTAAGCTGGTGATGAGAAACATATCGCGCACGCTGAGCTTAAAGTGCGCGGTACGCCCCAAGCTTAAGCAGATAAAGGCGACAATATGAGTGATGATGACCGCTTGAGCAAAATCAAGGAAGCCACCCGTACCGGTAAAAAAAGCGACCAGTGTCGGCACATACATAAATAGGGCGAGCTTAGACAGCACGAGTCCTATAACGAATGAAATGGGGCGTAAATTTAGCATGACGCCAATGACCTATAGGAAAAATGGGCTAGGTTGGAACAAGGCTTCCACATCGGGCACGTACTTTTTATCCACTAAGAACATCACCACGTGATCATCTTGCTCGATAATAGTGCGGTCATGGGCGATTAACACTTCTTCGCCACGCACAATCGCGCCAATGGTTGTGCCCGGTGGCAGTTTAATATCTCCCACTGCGCGTCCCACCACTTTAGAGGTGTTTTGGTCGCCATGTGCAATTGCCTCAATCGCTTCTGCCGCGCCACGGCGTAGCGAAGATACGTTAACGATATCGGCACGACGTACGTGAGTCAGCAGTGCGGAAATGGTGGCTTGTTGGGGTGAAATCGCGACATCAATTACGCCGCCTTGTACGAGGTCGACATACGCGCCACGCTGGATAAGTACCATCACTTTTTTCGCGCCCATACGCTTGGCGAGCATGGCGGACATGATGTTGGTTTCATCTTCGTTGGTGAGCGCAATAAATACATCAACTTGGTCGATGTTCTCTTCTGCTAGCAGCTCTTGGTCCGCTGCATCACCACAAAATACTATGGTGTTTTCTAACTCTTCCGATAACTGCTCTGCACGTGGGTAATTACGCTCAATCAGTTTAACGCTGTAGCTGTGCTCTAAACGTTTGGCTAAGCTTGCCCCAATGTTACCCCCGCCAACAATCATGATACGGCGATAGGTTTTTTCCAGCCGCTGTAGCTCACTCATGACCGAGCGAATATGATTACTGGCGGCCACGAAGAACACTTCATCGTCAGCTTCAATAATGGTAGTGCCTTGCGGGCGAATCGGCCGACCTTGGCGGAAAATGGCCGCGACGCGGGTATCAATGTGCGGCATGTGTTCACGCAGCGCTGAAAGAGCATTACCCACCAATGGCCCGCCGTAGTAAGCTTTCACAGCCACTAGGCTCACTTTTTCTTCGGCAAAACTCACCACTTGCAGTGCGCCGGGGTATTGGATCAACCGTTCAATATAGCTCGTCACTAGCTCTTCAGGGGCGATAAGGTGATCCACCGGGATCGCGCCTGACTGAAACAAAGTCTCTTTTTCAAGCAGATATTCAGGAGAACGAATACGCGCAATTCGGTTGGGCGTATTAAACAAAGAGAACGCCACCTGGCATGCCGCCATGTTGGTTTCGTCGGTATTAGTGACCGCAACCAGCATGTCCGCGTCCTGTGCGCCCGCTTCACGCAGTACATCAGGGTGGCTGGCGTGGCCATGAATCACCCGCAAATCGTACTTGTCTTGCAGCTCGCGCAAGCGGTCACTATTTTTGTCGACAATGGTGATGTCATTGTTCTCGCCGACCAAGTTTTCGGCCAGTGTGCCACCGACCTGACCTGCACCAAGAATAATGATTTTCATACTCTGTTCTCTTTCTACCTGCCGAATATCGGCCACTGAAAAGGCAGTAATAATGCTGCCAATGTGCGTCGAATTTACGCTTGTTTGGTTAATACTGCGTAGTAAAAACCGTCCATATCTTCTTCTCCGGGGAGTATCTGACGCCCCGGCTGCTCACGATCGGAACCCACTAATTGAGCGTTATGAGTTCGTTTTAAGAAGGCTTTGACCTGCAAGCTGTTTTCTTGTGGAGTGACTGAGCAGGTTGCGTAAACCATAGTGCCACCGACTTTTAATTGCTTCCACATTGCGTCCAGTATTTCGCTTTGTAATTGAGCCAATGCCTCAATATCGCTACCACGACGTAGCCATTTGATGTCTGGATGACGGCGAATAACCCCAGTGGCAGAGCAAGGTGCATCTAATAAAATTCGGTCAAATTGTTCGCCATGCCACCACTCTTCAGGATAACGAGCATCACCGCAGATCACATCAGCGCGAAGTTGCAGGCGTTCTAAGTTGTCATAGACGCGTTCAAGACGGGTTGCATCGCTGTCAATCGCAACCACTTCAGTATCGTGTGTGTGCTCCAGGATGTGCGCGGTTTTACCCCCTGGGGCGGCGCAGCAATCTAAAATCAGCTCGCCTGCTTTAGGTTGAAGGTAGTCAATCGCTAGCTGCGCAGCGGCATCTTGCACCGATACCCAACCACGATCAAAACCGGGTAAAAGCGTTACATCGCAAGGTACAGTGAGTTTTATTGCGTCAGCGGCGTGAGAGTGCACGCTGCACTCGATATTTTCGCTAGCTAGTAGTGCAAGATATTCATCACGAGTGTGGTGCTGACGGTTGACGCGCAACCACATTGGCGCTTTTTGATTGTTGGCTTGCACAACCGTTTCCCACTGTTCTGGGTACGCTTGTTGTAACAGTTTAAGTAGCCAACTTGGGTGGCCATATTTGCCTGCGTTGTGGCTAACGGCGATAGCGTCCAGTGCTTCTTGATCGCGCAAGTAGCTGCGCAATACGGCGTTGATTAGCCCACCTAAATTTTCACCGCGCAATGTTTTGGTGCCTTCAACCGTCTCGGCTACTGCGGCGTGAGCGGGAATGCGCATAAAGCTCAATTGGTAGATACCAACTAAAATAAGATGGTGAAAAACCCGCTTTTTCCCTTTCAGTGGGTTGTCCATTAGCTCATTGGCAATTGATTCCAAACGAGGCAAATAACGCAAAGCCCCATAGCAGATCTCTTGCAACAGAGCGTGGTCTCTTGGGCGGATGGTTTTTTGCGCCGCAGGAAGTGCGTGAGAAAGTGAGTGGCCTTTATCAACCACTTGAAACAACACGTTAGCCGCAGCTGCGCGAACATTCATAGAAGTACCGACTTTAAATAAATGAAAATCAATGAGGGCATCTCTGCCCTCGTTAAGGTTTAGCTAAGTTGTGTACCGACTTCAAACCAGCTTGCGCGCGAATTGAGAATGTCTTGCACTGACATTGCTTTTTTGCCCGGCACCTGCAACTGCTCAAGCACCAGTAAGCCGTTGCCGGTTGCCACATAAATACCCGATTTATCGGCTTGAACAATCGTGCCTGAAGGGTGGTCGCTGGTTTGTGCTTCAACGCGACTTTGCCACACTTTAATGCTGTTCTCAGCCACATAAAAATGGCTCATTGGCCATGGATTGAAAGCGCGCACGCAGCGTTCAATAAAAGCGGCATCCGCTGACCAATCGATTTTGGCTTCTTCTTTGCTAAGTTTTTGTGCGTAGTTAGCCAATGTATCATCTTGTTGAGTGGCAATCGCTTTGCCACTGGCGATATCGGCGATGCATTCTACCAACGCTTGTGGGCCTAGCTCGGCCAGTTTGTCATACATAGAAGCGCTAGTGTCTGTTGCCTCAATCGGCAGCTTAGCAATTTTGAGCATATCGCCCGTATCTAGGCCGACATCCATTTGCATGATGGTTACACCCGTTTCACTGTCTCCCGCCCAGATCGAGCGTTGGATCGGTGCGGCACCACGCCACCGTGGCAGAATGGAACCGTGTACGTTAATACAGCCAAGCCTTGGCATATCAAGTACGGCCTTCGGTAGCAGTAATCCGTAGGCGACCACTACCATTAAATCTGCGTTGAGATCGGCGAGCGCTTGCTTGGCTTCGTCGCTCTTAAAGTTCTCTGGTTGATACACAGCAATATTGTGCTCAACGGCCATCTGTTTCACTGGACTGGCGGTCAGTTTTTTACCGCGTCCTGCCGGGCTATCTGGTTTAGTGTACACCGCGATAACTTCATGCTCCGAAGACAACAACGCCGCCAAATGACGGGCGGCGAAGTCCGGAGTACCTGCAAACACAATGCGTAATGATTGGCTCAAGGTAACCTCACTTAAGTTAGTTTTTTTCGTTATAGCGTTTGATTTTCTCTAGCTTATCTCTAATACGCTTACGCTTTAATGGCGAAAGGTAATCCACAAACAGTTTGCCTTGTAAGTGATCAAGCTCGTGTTGAACACAAATGGCTAAAAGGTCATCCGCTTCAAATGAGAATTCGTTGCCATCACGATCTAACGCTTTGACTGTGACTTCTGCTGCGCGAGGAACAAGGGCGCGTGAGCCCGGGACCGACAGACAGCCTTCTTCAATGCCATCTTCACCGCGTTTGTCTAAGATTTCAGGGTTAATCAGAACCATTGGCTGGTCGCGACTCTCTGAAATATCGATCACAACGATGCGTTGGTGAATATCGACTTGCGTTGCGGCAAGGCCGATACCGTCCTCGTCGTACATAGTCTCAATCATGTCATCGACGATTTTTTGGATCTCAGGTGTCACTTTCTCTACCGGTTTTGCCACGGTACGAAGACGATCATCTGGGAATGTTAATACTTGTAATACAGACATATACACTCGAAATATTGAACTGTGCCGAAACAGCTTAAAGCTTGTTGGCTCAATTCTAGACATTTTATGACCCAAATGACAGCATCCAAATGTTAATAATCTGATTCATCCTTACTTATTTCGGCCAAGGAACAGAGGTCATGTCACGATTTATTCGTTATTTAGTGTGTGTGTTTTTACCGTTGTCACTGGTCGTTAATGCGTTGGCGGCGGAGGATATGGCGCTCACCGTCAAAGCAAATGCCCCGCAGACATACACGGTCGTCAAAGGAGATACCTTGTGGGATATTTCTGCGCTCTATCTTGATAACCCGTGGTTGTGGCCACGTTTATGGCAAATTAACCCAGAGATCGATAACCCGCATTTGATTTATCCCGGCGATAAGCTGACCTTAGTCTGGCGTAACGGACAGCCGGTGTTGAGTTTAAAACCTATGGTCAAGTTGAGTCCGAAAGTGCGTGTGCTTGAGAAAAAAGCGGTTCCGACGGTGCAAGAGGGATTGGTGTTGCCGTATCTGCATACGGATCGCTTACTGGATAAGCAAACATTACAAGAAAGCCAGCGTGTGCTCGGTGCCAGCGACGGTAAACAATATCTGACGGCGCAAGATACGCTCTACATAAGCGGGCAACAGACTCACCCCAAATGGGGTATTTATCGTGAAATCGCTGAGTTTTCTCGTCATGATGCTGCCGCGAAAAATAAAACTATGGTTGCTTTGCGTTTGATTGCTTCTGGTGAATTGGTCTCCGCCGATGAGGCTTTTAGCGGGCTAACCATCACCGCACAGCAACAAGAGATAAGAGTCAATGATATTGCCCTACCTGAAGTGGGCGTCGAAACCTTAACGCTTTCAACCACTTTTTTCCCATCGCCATCGCGACTACAAGCTGAAACGCATATCCTAGGATCGTTGGAGGGTAGTGAGTATTCGGCGCAGAATCAGGTAGTTGTGATCGATAAAGGCCTTGCAGATCAACTGCGTCAAGGGACGATGTTTGATTTGATTCAAGCCGGTTCTAAAGTGTCTGGAAAGAAAGGACAGCACCAACAGAACCTTGATGAAACCCTGCAATTACCAAGCAGCTTGGTGGGCAGTTTGATGGTCATTCGACCTTATGAACATTTTAGTTTGGCTTTGATTACCGATAGCCGCGTGCCGATTGGTAAAAGTGTAATCGCGGTTTCGCCGCTCAAACCAGAGCTAACAATCGAGCCAAATGAACAAGCCGATACGGACTCGGTGGTTAAGGATGATACCGCAAGCTGATGGAGCAGAACGAATTAGCGGCGTGGCTAGCATTCAGCTTTGTGCCAAAATTGGGTGGCAAGAAACTTTCTCGTCTTGCTAGCGTCGCTTCTCTTGCTCATTTAATTGACTATTCCGAGCGGGAGTTAGCTGCGTTGGGTCTAGTTCAAGATCAAATCCGTTATCTGCGCGAGACGGCCCCTCAAGAAGTTGAAGAATGCCTAAGTTGGCAGCAAGCTAATGAGTCTCATCACATCCTTACTCCATTTTGCGATGGTTACCCTTCGTTACTAAAAGAAATTGTTACCGCACCTCCGGTTTTATTTGTCAAAGGACGAATAACAGCACTCTCTGATCCGCAAATGGCGATCGTCGGCAGTCGTAATGCGAGCCCTGATGGCCAACGAGTTGCTCATCAGTTTGCGCGAGAATTTGTGCAACAGGGCTTGCTTGTTACCAGTGGTTTGGCATTAGGTATTGATGGACATGCTCATGACGGTGCGTTGCAAGCGGGTGGTGAGACGATAGCCGTGCTCGGTTCGGGCCTTGAATCTATTTACCCAGCGCGACATAAAAAATTAGCGCAACGGGTGATGGAAAGCGGAGCATTAGTCTCGGAATTTCGTCCCAAAGCCAAACCAAGGCCAGATAACTTTCCGCGGCGAAATCGCATTATCAGTGGGTTAGCGGTTGGTGTTTTAGTGGTGGAGGCGGCGGAGAAAAGTGGCTCGTTGATCACGGCGCGCTATGCGGCTGAGCAAGGGCGAGATGTGTTTGTTATTCCGGGCTCCATTGCTAACCCAAATTGCCACGGTAGTAATCAACTTATTCGTTGTGGGGCGTGCTTGGTGCAAAACAGTGAACAAGTATTATCTGAAATTGGCACCTTAGTAGACTGGTCATTGCGCCAAAAGCAGCCTCAACCTGATTTATTTTCTGTACAGAGCGATCAGCAATTGCCATTTGCTGAACTGTTAGCTAACGTAGGAGTAGAGGCTACGCCTGTTGATATTCTTGCGAGCAGGACCCATATACCTGTCCATGAAGTCATGATGCAGCTTTTAGAACTTGAGCTTTCAGGTCATGTTGTTGCCGTTTCTGGCGGCTATATTCGTAAGGGGAAGGGTTAGCTATGATGATGGATATATTGATGTATCTATTTGAAACCTACGTCCATAGCGATGTAGATTTGCAAGTCGATCAAGATGAGCTTGAAGATGAATTGCTTCGAGCCGGTTTTCACCAGAAAGATATCTATAAGGCCCTCAATTGGTTAGAAGAGCTTGCGGCATTGCAACAAACCGATGCTCATTCAGCGATGGCAACCAGTGCTGCGACTTCGATGCGGATGTATACAGCACAAGAGATGGACAGGCTGGATCTTGAAAGCCGAGGTTTTTTATTGTTCCTCGAACAAGTGAAAGTATTAACCCCTGAAATTCGTGAAATGGTTATTGATCGAGTGATGGGTTTAGAAACCAATGAATTTGAATTGGATGACTTAAAGTGGATCATTTTGATGGTGCTATTTAATGTACCGGGAAATGAAAATGCTTACACGCTTATGGAAGAGCTGCTATACACCAAAGATCAAGGTATTTTGCATTGATTGCAGCCGTTCGTTTAGTTGAGCATTATGAGTCGTAAAACCGAGTCCCCCCTTTTTTCTGCGCATGGACAAGCGCTGCAGCATGAGCCTTGTCCGCAATGTGGTGGCCAATTACAGCTTCGTCAGGGTAAGCATGGTCTGTTTTTAGGCTGTAACCATTATCCCAATTGTGACTATATTAAACCGCTGCAGCAAAATGATGGTCATATCGTTAAGGAGTTGGGTGTGCCATGCCCAGAGTGTGGCCATGAATTAGTGTTACGCCAAGGTCGTTATGGCATGTTTATCGGGTGTAGTCATTATCCGCATTGCCACCATATCCAAGATACAGATTCCTCTGCAGACAATGTCCCTCAGTCAAAACAGCTTTGCCCTGAATGTTTGAAAGGCCATTTAGTGGAGCGAAAAACGCGCCATGGTAAAACTTTTCATGCTTGCGATAATTACCCTAAATGCAAGTTTGCCGTTAATCAGCAACCTGTTGCCGGTAAATGCGAAAAATGTGGGTTTGGATTATTGATAGAGAAAAAACTCGCCAGTGGTATTAAGCTGCAATGTGCTGATCGAAAATGTGGTCATATTCAATCCGCCACAGAGTAAAGTGACGGCATATGAAAATGGCACATTGAACGTGCCATTTTTTATCCGTATTTATCGTCAATTAGGTTTGTTTTAGAGCGTCGGCTTGATCGCTTGAACAAAATGGTGCAAGGCTGGATACGTTGTCGCATCAAGTACTTCAGCCAAGCGACAGAGCGTTCGTTGCAACTGCGCGTTGTAATCTGCACTGACATTAATATGGCCCATTTTGCGCCCAGCACGTTTCTCTTTGCCATACCAATGAATGTGGCAGCCTTCAATCGCCATCACGGCTTCTGGTAAATTGTCCTCACCCAAAATATTAATCATCGCGGTTGGGCGAAGTAACTTCGTGCTGCCTAAAGGTAAGCCACATACTGCGCGAAGGTGATTCTCAAATTGACAGGTTTCTGCGCCTTGCTGTGTCCAGTGACCAGAGTTATGGACTCGTGGTGCAATTTCATTCACCAACAATGTTCCCTGCACATCAAAAAACTCGAGCGCTAGCACACCGACATAATTGAGACGAGCGGCAACCGAGGTAAACATCGACAGTGCTTGCTCTTGCAAGGCTGGGTCATTTATCGCCGTTGATAAACTTAGTACACCGTTAATGTGCACATTTTCTGCCAGCGGGTAAACCGCGATGCTGCCATCTTTGGCACGCGCGCCGACTAAGGAGACTTCACGATCAAAGGGGACAAACTGCTCTGCCACTATCGCTTGAGTCGGAGTGGCTTGGATACAGGCTTCCATTTCTGGCCAAATGAGCTCTGCTTGTGAAGCTTCTTTTAAACGCCATTGCCCCTTTCCGTCATAGCCACCCAGTGCACTTTTTAGAACCATAGGCAGGCCGATGTTAGTTATCGCGGCATCTAAATCTTCACGAGTATTAATGACAAAGTATTGGGCATTTTTTGCGTTGGCTTCATCGAGTAGCGCTTTTTCAAGACGGCGATCGCCTCCGGCTTTAATGGCTTCGACGCTAGGAAGAAACTTACCACTTTGCTCACAAACGGTGAGAATTTCATGGGGAATATGCTCAAATTCAGCAGTAATGACATCCGCTTGTTTGATCGCATTGTCTAAACCATGACCAGTGATGTGTAATGTCAAAGGATGGACGATGTTACCGCTGCCCACATCAAAAGCGGAGATTTGAATGTTCAGAGGAGCGCCAGCCAGCGCCATCATGCGTGCCAGTTGCCCAGCGCCCAAGACTAAAACGTGCATAGTATCAATCCTCTGCAGGGTTAGGGTGGCTCAACACCGCTTCAGTTTGTGCTAAACGAAATGCTTCCACTTTTTCCATGACGGCCTCATCACTGGTGCCGATGATTTGCGCGGCAAGCAGCCCAGCATTGGCCGCGCCTGCTTCTCCAATAGCTAAGGTGCCTACCGCAATCCCTTTTGGCATTTGCACAATCGAGAGTAAAGAGTCCATCCCTTTGAGTGCCTTTGACTGAACGGGAACGCCAAGTACCGGCAAGCTAGTAAACGCTGCCGTCATGCCCGGCAGGTGTGCGGCTCCGCCTGCGCCAGCTATGATGACTTTAAGGCCGCGTTCTCTTGCGCTGGTGGCGTAATCGGCAAGAAGTTGAGGTGTGCGGTGAGCAGAGACAACTTTGGTTTCGTATGCCACACCAAATTGATCCAACATGTCAGCAGCTAGCTTCATTGTGGGCCAATCGGATTTTGAACCCATGATAATTCCGACTTTCATCTCAAACTCCTTAATACTTCTAAAAATGGGGTGATCGGGATAATTTGCGCGCATTATACGAGTATTTTTTCCTTAGGAAAACGTTTGCGTCAGCTTAATTGTGCAATTGATACATTTTATAAACAAATAGCTTTAGCCAGTTTTCAACGAAGTTTGTACACTTAGCCGCACTGTATTAAAGAAACCGATGGACAGTTTTTGTGAATAACTTTGAACACACTTTGCAGGCTCTACGTGACGGTGAAGTAATTGCCTACCCAACGGAAGGCGTGTTTGGGGTTGGGTGTGACCCAGATAACCCGCAAGCCATTCAGAAGCTCTTAGCGCTCAAGCAGCGTCCTGTGGAAAAGGGGTTGATTTTAATTGCGGCCTCTTACGAACAATTGCTTCCTTATATTGATGAGAGCCAGTTGACATCAGAGCAGATCGCACGAGTACATGCCACCTGGCCTGGCCCTGTGACATGGATAATGCCGACCAGTAATAAAGTCTCTACTTGGGTGAGTGGGCAATTTGATTCAATAGCCGTACGTGTGACAGATCATCCTTTAGTGCAAAAGCTATGCAATGCGTTTGGAAAACCATTAACCTCGACCAGTGCGAATTTAAGTGGTCTTGCACCTTGCCTGACAACGGAAGAAGTTGAATCGCAACTGGGTGAGCAACTGGTTGCGATTTTAGATGGTCAAACCGGTGGTCGAAATAAGCCCAGTGAAATTCGTGACGCGAAAACCTCACAAGTATTAAGACAGGGTTAACCCTGCTAAGGAAGTAAGCGATGCCAACCATTGATAAGCAAGCCGTCAAACAATTTTTGCTTGAGCTGCAAGATTCCATTTGCCAGCAACTTGAACAAGCGGATGGCCAAGCACTGTTTGAAGAAGATGCATGGCATCGCGAACCGAGTGAGCGTTTGGGAGGCGGTGGGCGAACTCGAGTGATGAAAGAAGGCCGTGTTTTTGAACAAGGCGGCGTGAATTTCTCGCATGTGCAAGGGCAGCAAATGCCCGCTTCAGCGACCGCGCATCGCCCTGAATTAGCTGGACGTCATTTTGAAGCGATGGGGGTTTCTTTGGTGATGCATCCAAACAATCCCTATGTTCCGACTTCTCATGCCAATGTTCGTTTCTTCATCGCTGAAAAAGAAGGCGAAGATCCTATCTGGTGGTTTGGCGGAGGATTTGACTTAACGCCTTTCTATCCGTTTGAAGAAGATGCTCAATCATGGCATGCCACAGCGAAAGCACTGTGTGTTCCTTTTGGTGAAAAAGTGTATGCCGAACATAAATCGTGGTGCGATGAGTATTTCTTCCTCCCTCATCGCAATGAAACGCGCGGTATTGGTGGCCTATTTTTCGATGATTTAAACGCTTGGGGATTTGAGCGCTGTTTTGCTTATATGCAAGCTGTCGGTAAAGGATACACCGCTGCGTATTTGCCGATTGTTGAACGTCGCCAAGCGATGGAGTACGGTGACAGAGAGCGCCAGTTTCAACTTTATCGCCGTGGTCGCTATGTAGAGTTCAACTTAGTGTATGATCGCGGCACATTGTTTGGTTTGCAAAGTGGCGGTCGAACGGAATCGATTTTAATGTCGATGCCGCCATTAGCTCGTTGGCAATATCGTTATCAAGCGGAAGAGGGCAGCGCAGAGGCGAAATTAAACACCTTCTTGCTGCCGAGGGAGTGGTGACAGCGGTACATTTTCAATGATAGGGGCGCCGAGGTGGCCCTGTTAATTATCGAGAGGCAAGGATATGGCTCAGCACATTGATCAATATGCAGTATTTGGTAATCCGATTGGGCACAGTAAGTCGCCGATGATCCACACACTTTTTGCACGGCAAACCAGTCAGGAAATGCACTATACCGTTCAACTCGCGGCTCTAGATGGCTTTAAACAAGCGGCTGAAACCTTTTTTGCCTCCGGTGGCCGAGGGTGCAACATTACCGTGCCTTTTAAAGAAGAAGCGTATCAGTTTGCGGATCGATTAACCGAGCGAGCTCAACTTGCAGGCGCGGTCAATACACTGAAAAAATTAGATGATGGCGAAATCATCGGTGATAACACTGATGGTGAAGGGCTGGTTCAAGATCTGCTTCAGTACCAAGTGCCACTACGAGACGCTTCCATTTTAGTGATTGGTGCTGGCGGCGCGGCGCGCGGCGTGATTAAGCCCTTACTCGATCAGCACCCTACAAGTATCGTGATTACCAACCGCACCTTTGCAAAAGCCGAGCAGCTCGCCACGCTTTTTAGTCCCTTTGGCGCGGTAAATGCAATCGCGCTGGAAGAGATTAATCAGCATTTTGACCTCATCATTAACTCGACCTCGGCTAGTTTAGATGGTGAATTGCCAAATATCGCTCCGACGATCTTCAGTAAGAGCAGTGTGGCCTATGACATGATGTATGGCAAAGGATTAACAACATTCAATCAGTGGGCATTAAGTCATCATTGCGCTCATGCTTATGATGGTTTGGGGATGTTGGTTGGGCAAGCTGCGGAGAGCTTTATGCTATGGCGCGGACTCAGGCCGGGTTCTCGACAAATATTGAGAGAACTGAGAAAAAATCTAGAAGGCTAATCATGAATCAAGCGATTTTATTTCCTGACCGACAAACGTGGCACTCGGCAAGCCAAAGCGTACTTTTTCCTGCTCAACACGCGGGAGCTTTGCTCGAGTGTACAGTACACAAGTCAGTACTGAGCCATCTGTCTGGTGAAATGATTACTAACGGTGAGCAAGCTATTCAAGTTTTTGAACAATGGCGATTTGACCTTGAAGAGCTTGCTGAAAGCTTGATTGAAGATGAAGCGTTCAATTTAGATGGACAAATAGAGATTAAAGCTTAGTTAATGGCTTTCTTTGACACTCGTAAGATAGTCATTTTTGTTCTGCACATAGTTGTCGGAAGATTTAAGCAAAAAAGCTCGCTCTTTATCTGTTAGCGGGCGGATCTGTTTCACTGGGGATCCTACATAAAGATAGCCGCTAACCAATACCTTGTTTGGTGGCACTAAACTGCCAGCTCCAACCATCACCTCCGACTCAACGACTACGCCATCGAGCACAATTGCTCCCATGCCAATTAAGACTCGATCATGGATTACGCAACCATGCAGCATCACTTTATGGCCAATTGTGACGTCATCGCCAATAATAAGTGGAAAACCATCCGGGTTTTCGGTGTTTTTATGAGTCACGTGCAGTACGCTGCCATCTTGAATGTTGCTACGTTGGCCAATGTGAATATGGTTTACATCGCCTCTGGCTGCAACCAATGGCCATATGCTGGAATCATCGCCTAAAACAATATCGCCAACCAACACCGAGCTACTATCTATATAGACGCGCTGTCCGATTTGTGGGGATATTCCTTTATAACTACGAATTGATGACATGCTCGTCTCCTTTAATAACTGACGCCATAAGATAAATTAAACAGAAATAGCGTCAAAACAACTCTTTTTGAATAAAAATTATCCCAACAAATAGAAAATCAAAAAAAACAGCAAAAAGGGGTTGCCAACGTGACGGCGATCTCTATAATGCCGCCTCATTGACACGGCACAGCCAGTAAGGGTTCAAGCCCAATTAGCCAGCCAATCAGTAGGTCAAATCAGTAAGACGAAATAATTTAATAAAGTGTTTGACACTTTTCATTATCTCGCTAGAATGGCCGCCTCTTCAAAGGAAGCCTCGGCAAGCCAGAGAAGAACGCTCTTTAACAATATAAACCTATCAATCTGTGTGGGCACTCGTTGATGATAATCAAAAAAGATTTATCAATGAACTGAGTGACCAATCAGAATCAAGTTTACTTGATTTTGGCACAGTCAATTCATTGTTGTTCTGTTGGAACA